>NZ_QPJF01000037.1:0-18093 GCF_003337665.1 Halanaerobium sp. ST460_2HS_T2 | reverse complement strand
AATCTATTTTAAGAGTTTCTAAGAACAATTTATCCACAATTTTGCCTGTTGATAACTTTAAGTTTTTGCTATTTTAAAAAATGGGGAAACTCCTTCATTTTTATTTACCGGAGGTAGAGTTAAACTATAACCATGTTCAAATGCTACTTCACTAATTCCTTTTAAAAATTCCAGAAAAAACGGATCAGAAACAGATCTTGGAAAAGCTGGTAAAACCACAGCAATAATATTTGTATTTTTTTTTGCCAGGGCCTGAGCTACTTTGTGCGGTCTATAATCAAGTTTTTTAGCAATTTTTTTTATTTCATTTTTTGTAAATTCATTTACTCTGGGATCATCATTTAAAGCTCTAGAAACTGTAGATTTAGAGACACCAGCAAGTTTTGCTATATCTGACATTGTAATTTCTTCCATCTTTTTCACCACTTTTTAAATAAAAAGAGGCTGATTTCTCAGCCACTTTTTTTATTTTAACTGATACTCTTTTATTGTATATTTTAATAGCTTATAATTCAAGCAGCTATCCTTTGACTGAACCTGCAAGTATTCCCCTTACAAAATAACGCTGTAGGGCAAAGAAAATAATTAAGGGTACAACCATTGAAATAAATGCAGCTGAGGTTAATAAGTGCCAGTTCTGTCCGTAGGATCCTACCAGACTGGAAAGTTTTACTGTTAGAGGTGCAACCTCCTGAAAACCACCTAAATATATTAATGCAACTAAAAGATCATTCCAGACCCATAAAAATTGAAAAATAACTAATGATGCTATAGCCGGAACAGAAAGTGGTAAAGCCAGTTTATAAAATGAAGTCCAGATTGAAGCTCCATCAATATAGGCAGCCTCAAATAGGTCGTCTGGTAGAGATGAAAAGAAATTATGCAGCATAAAAACTGCAAAAGGAAGTCCATAACCAGTATGAGCAAGCCAGACCCCAACAAAAGTTCCAGATAAATTAAGGGCATTATAAATTTTTAGAACCGGAATAAATGTTAATTGTAGTGGAACTACAAGCAGACCAACAATAATTGTATAGACTACCGCTCTTCCTCTAAACTGTAATTTAGCCAGACCAAAAGCCGCAAAAGCTGCAACTAAAACAGGTAAGGCAGTTCCAAAAATAGCAATTATAAAACTATTACGAAAGGCATAAGCCATTCCACCCTGATTTAAAACTTGTTGATAATTTTCGATAGTAAATTGAGTAAACTTTAGAGGACTATTTAGAACTGTCCACCAACCAGTACTACTAACTTCTGATGCAGGTCTAAAAGAGGTGACTAATAATCCAATCGTTGGTAAAATCCAGATAAACATAAAAGCAATTATGAAAACATTGATTATAATCTTTGTAAAATTCATTTTCTTAAACATTATTGGTCTTCACCTCTCATCCGCTTAACATTCATAAATATTACAGGAATTACAAGTACAAATAATACTACTGCTATAGCACTTGCCCTGCCATAATTTCTATATTGAAACATTTCTTTATACATTCTGTTGGCAATAACCTCTGTTCCGTAATTACCATTTGTCATTACGTATACAATATCAAAAATCTTAAGTACATTAACTGCCATAGTAGTAGCAACTACTGCAATTGTAGGTTTCATATATGGTAAAATAATATGTCTAAAAACCTGCCATTCATTTGCTCCATCTACTCTTCCAGCCTCTAAGAGATCTTTAGGAATACCTTTATAAGCAGCGGATAAAATCACCATGGAAAATCCTGTCCAGATCCAGAGCCCTACAAAAATTAAGGCAAAATTATTCATTAATGGGCCCTGAATCAACCATCCCTTTGGCTGAAAACCTAATGATGTTAAAATCTGATTTAAAAGACCAATTTGATTTGCTCCCATAGGTTTATAATCATAGATAAATTTCCAGATAACACCTGCACCAACAAAGGAAACAGCCATCGGCATAAAGATTATAGATTTAGCAATCTTTTCATACTTTACTTTATCCACTAAAATAGCCATTAAAAGACCTAAACTTACTGTCCCAAAAGTAAAGAAAACAATCCACATTAAATTATTTCTAAAGGATGTCAGCATAGCTCTAGATGTAAATGCATAGATAAAGTTGTCAAGTCCTACAAATTCTTCCGATCTTCTCCCCATAAAACTAAAAATGAAAGTCTGTATTGATGGATAAATTAAAAATAATGTCAGAAAGAAAAGAGCAGGCCCTATAAATAGGGCCACCCATTTCTTTATATTTTTGTTATACATAACATTCCTCCCTCAGCAATCTCAAATATTCTGAATAAATTGCTGTTTCCAATCTTTTATTGATTATAAGTATCCTGAGAAATCGATTCTATATACTCAAGCACACCATCTAAATCCTGACCACTTACATAGTCTAAGATACCCTGCCAGAATGCTCCTGAACCAACTGCACCAGGCATTGAATCTGAACCATCAAATCTAAATGTTGGTGCTTCTCTTAACATTGCAGCCATCTGTCTTGTTAGATCATCAGGATAAACATTAGGATTAATATTTTTATTTACACCTAATTTACCTAATTCAGAAACAAAAATTGACTGGGCACCTGCTGTTGATACATATCTCATAAAGGCACGAGCTGCTGAAGTATCATTCATCATTCCAAACATACTAGCTGCACCAAGAACTGGTGTTCCGTATTCTTCATCGATTTCTGGGAAGGGGAAGAAATCATAATCCTCACCAGCAACTAATCCAGGATTATTATCTCTAATAAAACTGGTTATAAAACTTGCCTGACGGTGCATCATAGCCTGAGGAGGATCTGTAAATAATGCATTAGGAGCATCACCAAAGTTAGTTGCTAAAACAGCAGTAGGTGCTCCATAAGTATATTCTGGATCTTTTGCAATTTCACCAAAGATTTCAAAAGCTCTTTTTACTCTCGCATCTGTCCAGGGAATTTCATGATTTACCCATTGATCATATACTTCTGGATCTGTTGTTCTAAGCATGATATCTTCAATCCAATCAGTTCCAGGCCAGCCACTTGCAGCACCTGATTCTAAACCAATTGACCAGGGTGTATCTCCATTAGCAATCATTTCTTCCTGCAGCGCTTTTAATTCATCCCATGTTTCTGGAACTTCATATCCCTTAGCTGCAAATTCTTTTGGGTTATACCAGACTAAACTCTTTACGTCAGCAGAAATATACATTCCATAAAGATCTTCATTATAAGTACCAAGATCAATCCAGGTCTGACTGTATTCTTTATTCATTCTGTCCATATCAAGTACATTACTTAAATTAACAAGATCTCCTTCTTCTGCCAGCTGCTTCATCATTCCCACACCAGTTAAAGCAACAATATCTGGTGGGTTTCCAGCTTCTAAACGGGTGGTAACCAGAGTAGGTAAATCTCTAGTTCCTTCATACTGAACTTCAATACCTGTAGCCTTTTCGAAAGGTTCAACCATTTTCATAAAAGCATCCAGTTCCTGACCACCCCAGACAGCCATTACAGAAACTGAATCCTGCGCTAATGCTGCTGAAGAAAACATCCCTGCCATCAAAACAATACTTAAGATTAATAATAAAGCTTTTTTCATTAAAAATTCCTCCCTTTTTTATTTTGCAGCTTTAATTAGCTGCCTTATTTATTTTTAAGGAGATTATAGACTTATAAACTTATTCCTTAAGTACTAAGTTATTCATTATGAATTGAAAGTTATTTATTATGAATTTAAAATCAAATTTTATTCAAAGTCATTATCTTCTGCACTGTAAGCAGATAATTTATTAACAACAGCTCCTGCTGGTTTTTTAATTTTTCCCTCTAATAAAGGATCATCGGTATCTTCCATCCATTCTTTTAATTTTATTTTTAATTTCTGACAAATCTCATCATAATTTTGATTATTAATTAAATTATTCTTCTCCAGAGGATCCAGATATAGATCAAAGAGCATTTCCTTATCCCTTTTTTGATCCAAATAACCATTCTCTATTAAAAATTCTTTGCTTAAACCATCATCAATATTGGCTGCCACAGAATGCTCGTAGTCACCAAAAAATTTAATATATTTATATCTTTTAGTTCTCACAGCCCTCATAGGCTCATATGCAGCATGATAACTTACTTCAGCAAAAATTTCTTCTCTAATTTCTTCTTTTTCATCTCTTAATAAAGGTAAAATTGAATTTCCTTCTAAATAACCCGGGCTTTCTAAATTAAATATCTCGCAAATTGTTGGAAAAATATCCAACTGTGAAATTAAAGCATCAATGGATTTGCCTCTTTTGGGATTATCAGGAAACTTAAAAATTAGTGAAACACCAATTCCACTGTCAAAGAGTGTTGATTTCATCATTGGAAAAGCAATTCCATGGTCTGTTGTATAAATAATTAGAGAATTTTCTGCCATTCCTGCCTCTTTGATTGCTTTAAGAACTCTTCCCAAACATTTATCCGCTCTTTTGGCTGAAGTTAGAAAAGCTGCCATATCTTCTCTAGTTGCAGTATTATCTGGGATTTTTTCTGGTGTTTTTACATAATCCGGGTTAATCCCAGTTTCAATTTCATCAAATTCTCGATGAGTATATTCCATTCCGAAAGAAAAAAATAGCGGTTTATCACTTTCTCTATTATTAAGATATCTTTCTGTTTTTTCAACATTTATCCAGTCTTTTACCCTTTCTTCTTCCCTGTCAAGTATCAAATCATAGCCAATTACTTCCTTATCTGCTGCTTCATGCTGCATCCCGCAGAGAACTGTTTCAAAACCATTTCTGCTCAAAAATTGGACTAAGTGCTGGCTGTAATCGAGTTCAGCAAAACCTCGATGTGCTAAACCCAGCATTCCAGCTGCATGAGGTGTTCTTCCTGTCAGCATTCCAGCTCGACTGGGAGAACAGGTTGGTGCTGCACTAAAAGCCTGTCTAAAAAGAGTACCTTCTTGAGCGAGACTCATTAAATTTGGAGTTTCAACTTTATAGCCATAGGGTTCTATATATCTACCAGTATCATGAGTATGTAAATAAAAAATATTTTTAATCTCAGCCATTATTATTCTCCTTTGTGCAACCGGTTGCAATAATTTTTAAATCAATATTTAAATATAAGCTGCTATCTAATTAATCCATAATTATTTTTTCAATTTTTATTTCATCTGGAATCTTGATTTCATTAATTTTAATTTCTTTATTTTTTTTATAAATTTCAAAAGTCAGACTCTTATCACCCATACTAAGATTTTTAACTTTAATCTTATTCAGCCATTCCGGTAAACTTGGATTTATAATTACTTTATCTCTGCGTCCATCGATTTTCAAACCCAAAATTGTTTGCAAAAATAAAAATGCACTACCAGCTGCCCAGGCTTGAGGACTACAGCTAGTTGGATATTCTACAGTTTTACTCTCTTCATTAACATCAAAGCCACAATATAATTCGGGCAAACGTAAAAATTCAAAGTCAGCTGCCGCCTTGAAAATATCTGTAATCAGCTGAATGCTTTCTTTTTGATAGCCATATTTTTTTAACCCTTCAATAATTAAAGAGTTATCATGAGGCCAGATGCTCCCATTGTGATAGCTAATTGGATTATAGCCAAGATCACTATTGGCCATTGTTCTTAAACCCCTGCCGCTATTTAAATCACTTTTTAATAATCTCTTTATAAAAAGTTCCCCTTTTTTTTCTTCTATAATACCAGAATAATAGCCATGAGCAGGATTAGTTGTTAGAGAATCAATTTGATTTTTATTTTTATCCAGGCCAAGTACAAAGATTTCTTTTTCTGGATTCCAGAACTTTTGATTAAATCTTTCTTTAAGTTTTAGAGCCTCATTTTTTAACTTCTCAGCTTTTTCTTTTAATTTAAGTTCCTGATAAATTTCTGCCATCTCAAGTTTTGCCTGATAGACATAGGCCTGTACCTCTGCTAAAGCTATTGGTGGAACAGCGATTTCTCCCTTACTATTTATACTGGAATCTACTGAATCCTTCCACCCCTGATTGACAGTGAAATCTTCTGTTTGACTGGAAAATTCTACAAATAAATCATTATCTTTATCTCCATATTTATCGATCCAGCTTAATGCCAATTCCAAGTTGGGCATTAACTCTTTAATAAATTCAAGATCACCGGTCCAGCGATAATATTCCCCTGCTAAAACTATAAATAAAGGAGTAGCATCTATGGTACCATAATAAGGTGTATGGGGTATTTTTTTTAGATTTGCTAATTCACCAAATCTAAGTTCATGAAATATTTTGCCAGGCTCTTCTTCTCTTAAAGGATCAATTTTTTTACCCTGATAGGCTGCAAGAGTTTTTAGAGTTGCTCTGCTTAAATCAGGCTTAAAAATCAAGGTCTGCAGAGCTGTTATTATACTATCTCTACCGAAAGGAACTGCATACCATGGTATTCCAGCAATTGGCAGTTGACCATAACCAACATCAGAAGTCAAAGTTTTTAAATCAAGACTGCTTCTCTGGAGAAACTGATTAAAAATCTGATTATCAGTTTCAACCTGAAGAGAATTGTTAGTCCAATTTACATATCCGGCTTCTACTTTAGTTTTTATTTGACTAAAATTATTATATAATTCTGCTTTTGCGTCAGGATTGGATTCAGATGAATCTTCAGTTTTAATTGAGAGAGTAATTTCTTTTTCTTCCCCTGCATCCAGCTCAAATTCAAATTTAACTTTATTTTGTTTATATAAACATAAATCGGATTCACTTGCAATGATAACTGATCGCTCAACTTTATCTAAACCATGATAAATTAATTTTAAATAATTATTTGTTGTGGTTTTTTTTACTCTTTTCCTTTCCAAATCTTCTTTAAAATATTTTCTGACTTCAAAAATATCTAAAAAGTCAGCATCAATTTCAATTTCTAAACAGATTTTTTTCTGGTTGTGAGCATAATTTTTAATTTTAAAATTGTCATAAAATACATTATCAACTAAAGTTTCTTTTCGTTTAACAAGTATTTTGCCTTCAGCAAGCTGATTGGTTTGAGCATTTGTAAGTAAAATTTCATTAAAAAGATTATCTTTAGTTTCAGATTTTAATACCAGTAATTTTTCTCCATTGAGTAATAAATTATATTTACTTAAATAACGAGTATCATTACGATAAAGACCATTCTGATCAAATTCTGCTTTAACTATATCAGCACTCCGATCAGTAATTAAAAATATATCATCGTTTTTAATAACATTATAATCCATTAGCACTCTCCTATGTTAATTTGTCAAAATATTATGTATTAAATACAACCGGTTGCAATAACCCAAAAAAATATATATTATAATTTTTAAAAATTTAAGAAATAATATATATTTATTCGAATTTTTTAAATATTATGTTGCAAATTAATAATACCATTATTTTATTCTGTTGTAAAGAAAATTTTAAAAAAAGAAGAAAATAATTAAAATTGCTACGGCTAAATTATTCCAGCCTCTACTTTGATTGTATAAGTATATTAATTATTTTCTTCTTTACATATTAACTGTTCTTATTTGAAGTTAATCTTTATATATTATTGTACCCGCCTCACCTTTTACAGCATCTATAACTTTATTCAGGGAAGTAATAACAGCTTTTTCACCACCATCTCGCACAAATTTAACTGCTGACTCTACTTTAGGTGCCATACTTCCTTTCCCAAACTGCCCCTCTGCCAGATGCTTTTCAATCTCTTTGATAGAGATTTGCCCCAGAGCTTCTTCCTCAGCAGTACCATAATTAATCATTACATTATCTACATCTGTCAGAATTAAAAAGAAATCTGAAGCAGTATTTTGAGCTAAAATACATCCCGCTCTATCTTTATCAATAACTGCTTCGACTCCCTTTAATTCATTTTCTTTTTCTACTACCGGGATCCCTCCACCACCAGCAGCTATGACAATCCTGTTATTTTCAATTAAATCATTAATTAAATCTTTTTCCATAATTTTAAGTGGTCTGGGGGAGGGAACAACTCTTCTCCAGCCGCGCCCGCTATCTTCTATCCATTTTTCGCCTTTTTCTCTTTCCTGTTTTTGCGCATGCTTTTTATCAAAAAATGGTCCAACTGGTTTTGAAGGTTTATCAAAAGCCGAATCATTCTGATCAACTAAAACCTGAGTTACAACCGAAGTACTATGTATATTAATTTTTTTATCCTTAAAAACATTTAACAAACTATTTTGAATCATATATCCAATAAACCCCTGGGTTTGAGCTCCACAAAAATCAAGTGGTAAAGCCGGAATATTATTGGCAGCAGCCTGCTGTAATAAAATATTTCCCACCTGTGGTCCATTACCGTGAGTAATCACAATTTCATGACCCAGAGCAGCCAGTTCTCCTATCTGCAGACAGCTCTGATATACATTATTCATCTGTTCTGCTGCGGTTCCTTCCTGTCCTGGTTTTAAAATTGCATTTCCACCTAAAGCGATTGTCAGTCTCATCCTATAACCTCCAGATAAATATTAATTTTAAATTAAAAAATTAAATATAATTTAACTATATAACAATAATATAATATATTTCTGAAAATTACAACATATTTTTGCGGAATAATGCTCAATAATGAAAATAAAAAAGCTGCCCTCACAATTAGGACAGATCTGACAACCGGTAATTTGTAAATTAAATAATATGTACCTGGTACAAAACCAGAACTATGTACCAGGTACAGAAATGATAATCTATTTACTTATATTTTTTAATAACAACACAGGCATTCTGCCCTCCAAAACCAAAAGAATTGCTAAGAGCAGCATTCAATTCGGCTTCACCAGCCTGATTGGGCTGATAATTAAGATCACAGCCTTCACCTGCTTCTTCAAAGTTGATAGTAGGAGGTACAATATTTTCATTAACTGCCATTGCAGAAATAATAGCCTCTACTCCACCAGCAGCCCCCAATAAATGACCGGTCATTGATTTTGTAGAAGAAACCTTCAGCTTATAAGCATGATCTCCAAAAAGATTTTTAATTGCTGTTGATTCATACTTATCATTTAGCGGTGTGGAAGTTCCATGAGCATTAATATAATTAATTTCTTCTGGTGCTAGACCGGCTCTATCAATTGCAGCCTTCATTGCTCTAACAGCACCCTCTCCTTCTGGTGCTGGTGAAGTAATATGATAAGCATCACCTGATGCACCATAACCAACCACTTCAGCTATAATATTTGCTCCTCGCTTTTTAGCATTCTCTAAAGTTTCTAAAATTACAATACCAGAACCTTCGCCAATCACAAATCCATCTCTATCTTTATCAAAAGGGCGACTGGCCTTTTCTGGCTCATCATTTCTGGTTGAGAGAGCTTTCATATTACCAAAACCTGCAACTGCAGATGGAGTAATTGAAGCTTCTGTACCACCAGCAATCATAATATCAGCAGCACCTCTTTTAATAGTCTCAAAAGCTTCTCCAATTGCTGTTGTAGCAGATGCACAGGCTGTTACTGTGTTCATGTTTGGACCTTTTGCACCTGAATATATCGCAACATTACCAGCAGCCATGTTGGAAATCATCATTGGAATAAAGAAAGGACTAACTCTTCTGGGGCCCCTTTTATTCAATTTTGCCACCTGTTCTTCAAAAACTTCAATTCCACCAATACCAGATCCAACTATAACACCTGCTCTGTCAGCAATTTCATCAGTAATTTCTAAATCTGCATTTTCCAGAGCTTTCATTGCAGAAACAATGGCATACTGACTGTAAAGTGCCAGACGCTTTGCTTCTTTACGCTCTATGTATTCTCCTGGATCAAAATCTTTAATCTCAGCTCCAATCTGACTTGGAAAATCTGAAGCATCAAAATTTTCAATCCTGGAAACACCTGATTTTCCAGATTTAATATTTTCCCAGAATTCTTCTAGCTCGGTTCCTAAAGCATGGACAACACCGGCACCTGTAATTACAACTCTTTTACTCATTTAATTAATCTCCTCCTAAATCAATCTGATTAAAATAATTTATCTTATTTCATTCAGTAAAACACTATAAATTTTAATTTTCACATTTAACCACTTAAATATATATAATCTTAAAGTTCATTGATTATTTATTTTAATTTCTTTAATGTCTTTTTCAGACTTTTTTCATCTTCAACATTATAAGCATTTAGAGAACGGTCAATTCTTCTCATCAAGCCCTTTAAAACTCTCCCAGGACCAACTTCAATATAGTCTTCATAACCATCGGCTTTAAAACGTTCAATTGTCTCTACCCAGCGCACACTGTTATCCAGCTGTTTAATCAATGCAGATTTAATTTCACTGTTTGTCTTTACATAATCAGCTGTAACATTGGCGATTAAAGGAATCTGAGCATCATTAAAATCTACTGCTTCAATAGTATTTTTTAATTCTTCTTTTGCAGGTTCCATTAAAGGTGAATGAAAAGCTCCACTAACTGACAGTGGAATAACTCTTTTGGCTCCCTTTTCAGACAGCATTTTTTCAGCTTTACCTACAGCTTCTACCTCACCAGAAATAACTACCTGTCCGGGAGAATTATAATTGGCTACTGTAACAATACCATCAACCTCTTTTAAAACCTGTTCTACTTCTTCATCCGCAAGTCCTATTACTGCAGCCATAGTACCCTTACCATCTGGATCAGCCTGATCCATCAGCACACCACGACGGCGTACTAACTTTAAACCATCTTCAAAACTAAGCACCCCGGCTGCATGAAGTGCTGAATATTCTCCCAGACTGTGTCCGGCGGCTGCAGCTGGTTTAAGCCCATTTGCAGCTAGAACAGAATTTACCATTGCACTTACAGTATAAATCGCAGGCTGTGTATTTTTAGTATTATTTAAGTTTTCTTCCGGGCCATTGAAAATCATATCTTTTAAATCAAAATCAAGAATCTGATTGGCCTCATCCAGAACTTTTTTCGCTTCATCATAATTTTCATATAATTCTTTCCCCATACCAACATACTGTGAACCCTGTCCTGAGAACATAAACACTAAATTATCACTCATTTGAAAAGCCTCCAGTTAAATATTTTTTAACTCAGTTTTTAAATTTATTTGAATTAGCTATTTTTTTAAATTTCTTTAAAACAAATGATTTTTTATATAATAGTAAATTAATTATTTAAGATCATTCCACTCCATAACCGCGGATGCCCAGGTTAAACCAGCACCAAAAGCAACTAAAACAACCCGATCACCATTTTGGACAAGACCTTTTTCTTTTGCTTCTGCCAGAGCAATCGGAACTGAAGCAGCAGAAGTATTACCGTATTCAGGCAAATTAACATAAACTTGATCATCAGATAATTTTAATCTCTTTGCTGCTGCACCAATAATTCTGGTATTGGCCTGATGGGGAACTAATAAATCAACTTCCTCTTTTTTCATTCCAGCCTTTTTGAGCACCTTCAGAGAAGCTTTGCCCATTGTCTTAACAGCAAATTTAAATACTGGGTTACCTTCCATATAAAGATAATGGCCGTTATTATCAACTGTTTCATGAGATGCAGGTTGTCTTGAACCACCAGCTGGTTGATAGAGAGCATCTGCTCCCGAACCATCTGAACCTAAGTCTGTAGCCAGAATTCCACCCTTTTCTGTTGCCGAAAGCACAGCAGCTCCTGCCCCATCACCAAATAAGACACAGGTTCCTCTGTCTTCCCAGTTCATTATTTTAGAAAGAACTTCAGTTCCGATAACCATTACATGCTCATACATTCCTGATTCAATAAAATTAGCTGCGACACTAACTCCATATACAAAGCCAGAGCAGCCAGCTTCCAGATCAAAAGCTGCCGCATTTGTGGCTCCAATCTTATCCTGAATAATACAGGCAGTAGCAGGAAACATCATATCCGGCGTGATTGTTGCTACAACAATCAAATCCAGATCTTCTGGCTTCAAATCAGCATCTTTTAATGCTTCTCTAGCAGCTTCAGCTCCTAAATCTGATGCCGCCTGATCATCAGCAGCTATTCTTCTTTTTTCAATTCCTGTTCTGGTTTTAATCCATTCATCACTTGTATCTACTATGTCTTCTAAATCATGATTTGTCATTACTTTTTCCGGGAGATATTTCCCCAGACCTGTTATAGTTGCTCTACGCAAAATATTCACCTTCCTTAGATTGTCTATATGTAATTTATCATTTTTTCGACTCTTAGTCAAGTTTAGCAAAAAAAATAATAAGGTGCCGGGAACCCGGGAAATTTTGGAATAATAATGGGAACTTTAATTACTAAAATTTCTCAGGTGACCGGTCCGGAAGTTTAAACTAAAATAATCCAAGCTGGCATTTTACTATTTTTATATCCTGTTCTTTAACAATTTTCCCGACCTGGGGAACAGACATTTTAAGTAAATCTGCCAGAAGATGAGCCTGATAACAGGTCATTTTTTCTGGTTGGATAATAAATGGTAAATCCATAAGTTTTCCCGCCGAAAGAAGTGTGTTAGTATTTATTTTAACATTTGCTCTATTTTTTACCATTTTTGCCGAATCTTTTTCGGGCTGATCGTTATTTTCGAGATAAAAAAGCAAATCAGGATTTAAAAAATTGATAATAGTATTACCTTCAATAAAAAGTCTTTCGATATCATCATCCAGTAAGTTCCGAGCCAACTGATAAGCACTGGGAAGTTCTGCCGCTGGACTTTCTAAAAGTATTACTTTATCTGCCCCATGCTCAACAACCCTTGCTGTATCAGTACCTGTCTGATTAATTACCTTAGGATCATTAATTACCTTGTATTGATCAAGCTCATTGTTGACCGATGTTTTAATAACTGCAGTTTTAGCACAGCTATCTTCTAACATTAAGGAAATTAAAGTCGTCTTACCAGCTTTACTGGCAGAAGCACTGACTCCTATCATTTCCATAATTATTCCTCCTCATAGAATTCAATTTATAACTCATCATAGTTTGTGTTAATTTTCACCATAATTAGATGGCTACATTAAAATAGTAAAGGATTATCCGAAAAAAATCAAATTCTAAATCTTAAAAGTTTGTGTCAAGCTTTTGTGGGAGACTTTTTCCTCACAAAGACAAAATCTTATGTTTTCTTTATTTAGATTCATTTTTAAGCTTAAATCTTAGTTAATATTAGCTTTATTTTTTCAGCTCTAGGTTAACACTATTTTTAGACATACTTCTCCTATAGATAGCATAATCTATTTAAACAGTTAAATTATTGGGTTATTTGTCATTGGATCTGATATATTTTTTAGTCCTTTAACCCAGTCCTGACCTGATTTTGGTCCTTTAAGAGCAGGCATTGTAGCCCTTAATACTTCAGATTCTGATCTGGAATATTTCTTCTGCACATTGTTATATACTTTTCTTAAATCATCTGTTTTAAACTTCCAGTTAAGCTTGTTTAAATACCTTTCTAAGCTATCATTTCTATCTGCTATTATTATCTTTGCTAAATTCCTGGCACCTTTTCTAGACCATCTCATACCTCGTTTTTTGAATCTATTGGCCAGTACTTTATCTATATTGGATTCCATCGCTCCAAGTCCTCTTATTTCTTCAGGTAAACCTAAATCCTTTTTCTTTTGTTTATGCTTTTTATCTCGAATAAATTCCCAATTTTTTAAGAGATATTTTTTGAGTTGATCTACTTTCTTTTTATCTTTTTCTTTATGCCTGTACTGTCTTGCTTTCTTTAGATTTTCTCTTAGCTTATCTATATCATTTTCCTCTATATTATCCAGTAATTTAGGAACAAACTCTGATCTGCCGAGCTTTCTAAAAAACTTTTTGTTTAAGTGATATTCATCCAGAAATCTGACCTTTACCTGCGGTATATATTCATTACCTGTTGTTATCCATTCAGCTCCATCTCCACATAAAACTGAAATGCTGCCATTACTGAAAGAGTAGTCTTCATACATTTCTGCAGCAGTTTCTTTCCAGAACTCATCACTGCTAAATACTCCGCCATAATATTTTTTGCCAGTCAAATTGTATTCATCACTCATAGGATGTCTTTTTTCCCACCCCTGATAACTCATACCAAGCTTGAGTTCTCCTTTTTCTTTATCATCATTTTGAAGTGGAATATGAATACCATCTGCTTCTACGAAAAGATGATCTATTTCTTTTCTATCTCCATCTTTATCATCTGGTATCAGCCCATCTCTAAAGAAATCAAGCTGCTTTGTTTCAGCTTCTTTACTGAGCTTATCTCCTTCTCTCTGGACCCAGTTAAAAATGGCTGTATGACTGGCTGAAGCTTCTAAAATATTATCTATTTTATCTGCAGCCTTTCTATATGGCAGTTCCTGGACCAGATCCAGGGCTATTTCTTTTAAAGCAGGGGACTGCCTTTCATTGGCAGGAATATTTAAATATTCATCCAGCAAAAATCTAAACTCATCATTAGAATCTTTGTAGTATCTTCTTTCGATAGTCACATCACCAAAAAGGGTGTCAATAGTTCTCTTTTTGATATCTTTAAGTTTAAATTTATCTTTGTCTCTGTTTTCCATGATAGTTTGATCAATATTCTCTAAAATTTTTTTGAATGTTTCTTGAGCCTGTTTGCAGACCAATCTAAAAAATTCTTTCTCTACATCCTTGAAATTATTTTTGTTTTGTAATATTCTTAAATCAAGTTCCAAGGGGCCTCACTCCTTTCTTTTAGAATTGTCCTTGTGAGGCTCCTTCTTTATTTATTTTAAAATTCCTGCCTATTTACATAAATCAATTCTTAAATCCCACTTTTATTTTACACTAACATCTTAAAATCAACAATTTTATATATTTTCCTAAAGTTTAACTTCTAATTATTTAACAGTTCAATTTTATCTCCGGGCTTAATTATTCCTCCCTTAATTACCCTGGCAAATACTCCTTCTCGGGGCATGACACAATCACCAATGGTCTGCATTATCTCACAGTCATGATGACACTTTTTGCCTATCTGAGTAATCTCCAACAAAATTTCGTCATTAATTCTTATTTTCTGGCCTACAGGTAGCTTAAATAAATTTTCTATTCCTTCTGTTGTTATATTCTCAGCAAAATCTCCAAATTTCAGTTCAAATCCCTGTCCACGCATTTTATCAATACTGCTGTTATCTAAAAGACTCAGCTGACGATGCCATTTTCCTGCATGAGCATCACCTTTAAGACCATAGTTTGCTATAAGTTCCCCCTTATCAATTTCTCTTTTTGTTGTCCCTTTTTCTTTACTTAAACAGACTGCTTTTACCTTTGCTTCCATTTACTCCACCTCTTAAAATAATTTTAGTTTTTAACTTTTCTGGTGTTCAGTTATTTTCCCCTTTAAAATTTTAACTCCATGGGGAATAATCTCAATTGCTGCCTCCAGACATTCCCGGACTGCTTTAGGACTGCCTGGAAAATTTATAATTAGAGTCTGTTTTCTAATTCCCGCCCTGGCTCGTGACAGTGCAGCTTGAGGAGTAATAGAAATTGTTTCAGCTCTTATTTTCTCTGGAATCCCTGGTACCTCTTTTTCAATAACCTCTAATGTAGCCTCAGGGGTGATATCGCGTTTAGCAAAACCTGTCCCACCAGTAGTTAAAATTAAATCTGCCACTTTTTGATCGGCAATTTTAATTAAAGTTTCTTTTATTTCTTCTTTTTCATCAGCAATTATTTCTTCATAAACAATATCAGCACCGATATTTTCCATCATCTTCTTAATTACAGGACCACTGAGATCTTTTCTTTCTCCTTTAGAACCTTTATCACTAATTGTTAAAACCGCTGTTCTTATATGAAAATTACTCTTCTCGCTCATAAATTCCACTCTTCCCTCCAGCTTTATAAATTAAACGAACATTATTGATTTCCATTGATTTATCAACTGCCTTTGTCATATCATATATTGTAAGAGCTGCCAGATTGACAGCTGTTAAAGCCTCCATTTCAACACCAGTCTGGCCGCTGTTTTTAACTTCTGCTGTGATTTTAATTTTATCATCAAAATTTAGATCAAAATCAACTTTAATGCTGCTCAATAAAAGCGGATGACACATCGGTATTAAGTCCGAAGTCTTTTTGGCGCCGGTTATTCCTGCTATTCTGGCTGTTTCTAAAACAGAACCTTTTTTTACAGTGCCGGTTTTTATCATTTTTAAAGTTTCAGCTTTCATCTTAATTTCACCTGCAGCTCTGGCAGTTCTCTGAGTTATTTTTTTTTCGGAAACATCCACCATCTTCACTTTTCCATTTTGATCAAGATGAGAAAATTCTTTTTTTGAAATTTCTTGATTCATTTTATTTAGCCTCCAATTTGGGACATATTTCTATTATAATTCTGCCGCTCAAAACTAAGAGAATGTCGAACTGGTTTAACTTGCAGTGCCTGTCTATAAGCAATTTTTATTTCAGCATCAGTCATAGCTTTAATTTTTATTTCCTGATTACCAGCCAAACATGGTTTAAATCTGCCATCTGCAGTTAAACGCAGCCGATTACAGCTGCTGCAAAAATGTTCACTTAAAGCTGAAATAAATCCAATTGTTCCTGCTGCTCCTTCTATTTTAAAATACCTTGCTGGCCCACTTCCCTTAATGTCAGACGGCAGTAGCTTATATCTGTTCTTAATTAATTCCATTATTTCTCTACTGCTAATAAATTTTTCTGCTTTTGCCTCACCACCCAGAGGCATATATTCTATAAACCTGACACTCAAATTTTCTTTACGAGTCAATTCGATAAAATCAAATAATTCATCATCGTTGATTCCACGCATAACAACAACATTAAGTTTAACCGGATTTAATTTTACTTTCAAAGCAGCTTTTATTCCATTTAAAACCTCTGATAGGTTATCTCTTCTGGAAATTTTTTTAAACTTTGCTGGATTGAGAGTATCAAGAGAAATATTAATCCTTTTTAGACCTGCTTTTTTTAATTCTCTAGCTTTTTCAGCAAGTAAAACTGCATTCGACGTCATAGAAATATCCTCTAAATCAAGCTTATTTAATGCTGAAATAAAGTCTTCTACTCCCAGCCTGACCAGAGGCTCACCACCCGTAATTCGCACTTTTTTTATACCCAGTTTAATCCCTATTTTCACTATCCGCAAAATATCTTCATAACTTAAGATTTCCTGATGATCTTTGCTTTCAACACCATCCGCAGGCATACAATAACGGCAGCGGAGATTGCAGCGGTCAGTAATTGAAATTCTCAAATAATCAATTTCTCTTCCCAGATGATCCTTCAATTTCTGCATTTTAGTGCCTCCATTTATAAATCCAGAATTCTAATTTCACCTGTCTTACGACACTGATATCCTCCCAGATTTTCAATTTTATTTTTTATTTCTTCCTGCTTTATTAAGTTTATCAAATCCTGAATCTGAGGATAATCTAAAATTTCTTCTCGGAAAATAAGATCATATTTTTCCTCAGCCAGTGGTAAAAAATCTACATCCATTACCTCTGCAGCAGCTCTAATACCCAGAGCGGCATCCGCCGAACCTCTTCCCACAGCCGCTGCTGCAGCTATATGAGTAAATTCTTCTTTTGTATAGCCATTAATCTGAACTGGGGCAATATCATTCTGCTCAAGTAAATAGTCAAATAAAACTCTTGTTCCCGCTCCACGCTGACGATTTACATAATTGACATCTTTGTCAATTAAATCATTAATATTGCTTATACCTTTTGGATTGCCTTTTTTGAGATACAGTCCCTGTTTGCGATGGACTAAATTTAAAATAACCATTTTACTACCCTTAAAAAGATCTTTTAAATGTTTAATATTATATTCCCCAGTCTCAGGATCAAGCAAATGTGCTCCAGCAAGTTGAGATTCATTGCGTCTAAGGGCTGTCAATCCAGCCATTGATCCCACTGTTTGCAGCTTCAAATCAAAATTATATCCCCTTTTACGCAGCTGATTTCTGATTAAGTCCAGACTCAAATCATGACTGCCGATTAAGAGCAGGTCATTTTTTATTTTATTTCTTTCTTTTAATAAAATAACAGGTGCTTTATCTCCAGAATGCATTCCTTCTTTGTTTTCTGCAATTCAAGGAGTTTCCCCATTTTTTAAAATAGCAAAAACTTAAAGTTATCAACAGGCAAAATTGTGGATAAATTGTTCTTAGAAACTCTTAAAATAGATT
>NZ_QPJF01000036.1:0-23490 GCF_003337665.1 Halanaerobium sp. ST460_2HS_T2 | reverse complement strand
AGGGGAGGGGATTCCTGCATTTTATACAGATTCCTAACCTGACAACTATGATAACTATTAATATTTTTAAAAAAACTATTAGATTTGACGTAACGCATTTAAACCAGGAGGGCTGATTATGAAAAATGAGGATTTAGATACTAAAAATAAGATTATTAAGGTTACTATTGATTTAATCAGGGAAGAAAAAGATGTCAGCAAAATAACAATTCGTCGGATTGCAAAAGAAGCTGAAGTAGCAATAAGTATGATAAATTATCATTTTCAGACAAAGGCTAATTTAATTAATAAAGCAGTAGAATCATTTATTAGTAGAGTAATAAGCAGTGCAGGTGAGCAGTATCAGAATTCAAACTTAAGTCCAGAAGAGAAAATGAGGATTAGATTAAAACAGGCTGCAAAATTTTTGGCTCAAAACCCCGGGATTGCAAGAGTTTCTATTTTAAATGATTTGAATAATGGTAGTGAAAATGATAACAGCAGCCAACTTTTAAAATCTATTTCGGCTCAGCTGAAGGAAGTTTATGGAAGTAAAAAAAATGAGCTGGAGCTTAAAATCATAGCAGAGCAGCAATTAGCAGCTATACAGCATATATTTTTGCGTGCTGATATATTTGAAAAATTAACCGGGATGGATTTCTTTGATGATCAAGAAAGAGATAACTTAATGGATAGAATTCTTGATAATATTTTAGGAAAGAACAATTAAGATAAGAAAAAGGAGTGTTAGTTGATGAAAATACTGGCAGTAATTGGCAGTCCCAGAGGTAAAGGTCAGGGATCTAGAATAGTTGAAAAAGTAGAAAAGAAAATGAAAAGACTTGGGAAACTTGATTTTGAATATTTATTTTTAAAAGATGCTGATCTAAAATTATGTAGAGGTTGTTTTTTATGTATTTCAAAGGGAAGGAAATTTTGCCCTATAGAAGATGATGCTAATAAAATTGAAGAAAAAATAGGAAATACCGATGGAGTAATCTTAAGTTCTCCAGGTTATGTTTATAATGTAAGTTGGTTAATGAAAAATTTTATTGATCGTTTTGCTTATTCTAATCATAGACCGCAATTTTTTGATCAGAAACTAATGTTAATAGCTAATTCTGGTGGTGCAGGAATGGAAGAAACTATAGATGCTATGCGTAATACTTTTGGGGTTGGTCCAGAAATAGTTGATGAAATCACTTATATGTCACCGCCATGGGATTTAACTGATAAAGCAGCTGTTAAACAGGATAATACTGTAGATAAAGCAGCAGCAAATTTTTATAATTCCATATTGAATGGGGAAAGAGAAGTACCGGGTTTGCATTGAAGATAGCTATGATATTTATGCGTGATTTATCACCTAAAAATAGTTAAATAAGAAAGTGGGAATAATTATAATGATGTTATTAGAATTGTTGCAGGAAAGGGCCAGTGTTTGTGATTTTTCAGGGAAATCTATTTCAAAAGAAATTATTGCTTTTGGTTATCCGGCAGATGAAACAAAAAAGAGGACAAGAAAAGGAGTTATTTTTAAATGAATATTAATAAACTTATAAGTTTGTCTCAAAAACCTAAATTATTTGAAAGAAGTAAAACAGCTTTCTGGGATGACTCACATATTTCTAAAAAAATGCTTGAAGCTCATCTTAATCCTGACTCGAATGCAGCAAGTAGAAAAATTTCTATTATAGACAGGTCAGTTAAATGGCTTAATAAAGAAATTTTTTTAAATAAAAATATTGAAATTCTAGACCTAGGTTGTGGCCCGGGTTTATATGCGTCTCGTTTAGCTGAGTCAGGATATTCTGTAACTGGAATAGATTATTCTGAGCGTTCAATAAATTATGCAAAAAAGCAGATTAAAGAAAATGATTTAAACATTGAATATATTTATCAAAACTATTTAACAATTGATTTTGAATCTGAGTTTGATGTAATTATGCTTATTTTTTGTGATCTGGGAGCGCTAACTAACAAAGAGAGGGATATTTTATTAGATAAGGTTTATAGAGCTTTAAAACCGGGTGGAATATTCATTTTTGATGTATTTACAGATAAAAATAGAAGCAAAGATCTTTTAGATAAAAGTTGGGAAGTTAAAAATGGAGGATTTTGGAGTGAAAAGACCTATCTTGCTCTAAAAGAAAGTTTCTTTTATGCAGAAGCAGATACATTTTTAGATCAAACTCTAGTAATAACGGAAGAGGATGAAATTAGAACCTATAGAATTTTTAATCATTTTTATACTAAAGAGAGTATTACTAATTTATTAAATAAATTTGGATTTGCAAACCATAGCTATTACTCTGATATGATGGGCAGCGATTATTCTAAAGAATCAGAAACACTGGCAGTGGTCACTAAGAAATTGAAATAATTAGGATAATAATATAATTTTAAAGCTTTCGAAACCTATTATAATTCCTTTGAAGATGATGTATCCTCAGAGAAACTTAATTTTTATTCAATAAAGGAGCTTTGCTGAGGTTTTATTTTTCAAAACAAATAACACAAAAATAATTTGACAAATATAATGTTGTAACATATAATTTAATTATAAAATATAATGTTATAAAAATTGCAGTGTAAATTGTCTAAGTAAAGCTTTAAAAATTAGAGTTGAGGTGATAAAAATGAGTTTACCATTTGCAGTTAGAGATTTTATGAATGTTTTCAAGATTTATAATCAATCAATCTGGCCAATGCAGATAGTGTTTTATTTATTAGGTTTTTTGATATTGCTTTTTCTAAAAAAAGAGAAAAATAGTTCTAATAAGATTATTATGGGAATTTTATCTTTTTATTGGTTGTGGATAGGAGTCTTTTATCATTTAACTAATTTCTCAGATATTAACAAAATGGCTTATGCTTTTGGAGCTTTATTTATTTTAGAAGCTTTGATTATCTTATATGCTGGTTTAATAAAAGAGTATATTAGTTTTAATTTGAATTTTGACAGATATGCAATTATTGGCAGCATTTTTATTATTTATTCTATGTTGATATATCCACTAATAGGTTATTTTCTGGGACATGGATATCCATTTTCACCTGGTTTTGGAGTGGCTCCCTGCCCGACAGCTATTTTTACATTTGGGGTTTTACTATTTGCTAATAAAATTAGAACAAAACATTTAATCTGGATACCATTAATATGGTCTATAATTGGAACATTTGCAGCTGTTAATTTAAATATTATGGAAGATTATGGACTTTTTATAGCTGGTATTACTGGCACATTAATGTTCTTATCAAAATATAAAATAATGAAAGATGAAGAATTTGAAAAATGATATAATAAAAAGAAGATCTTAAGGCTTAGACTGAGATTTAAATACAGGAAAAAGTTATAATATTTCAATATATTACTTTATATTATTAAAATGGGGTGGACTAAAATGGCAGTTAATATAAGGAATAGGGATAGTGTTACCGGGATTGTCTTATTTATCTTTAATTTATTACAGGAATATAAGGACATGTCAGCAGAGATTGAGCAGAGGGATTTGATCCGTTATTTAGAGTCTTTTGGGAAAAGTGAAAGTTCAATCAGAATGGGTCTTTCCAGGATGTCAAGGTCAAAGGTAATAAAAAAGATAAAAAGTAATAGTAAAATTTATTATAGCCTGGATAAAGACGGTAAAGAATATATAGATATCTGGAGAAGAGGGTTAAAATATTTTCAATTAAAATACCAGAAAAGACAAGGTAATAGTTGGAATTTTGACTGGGACTGCTATATATTTAAGGGTTTTAGAAAAACTAACCCTCAAAATTCTGATTTAGTTGAGATTATGGGTGAAATAGGTTATGCTGAAATTGAGTCAAATGTTTGGATTTCTGCTTATAAAATGGGAAGTGAGTTGGATCCTATTTTTAATGATAGGGAAATATCATATCTTAATTTAAACACTCAGGTTAATGGTCAAATAGATATTGCTGATTTTTTGAAAGAAGAATTTAAACTGGGAAAGTTAAAAGAAGAATATACAGAATTAATCTCAATGGTAAAGGCTAATAATGAGCAAATTAAAAAGAAAAAATTAAAAACTGAAGAATTATTACCCCTGTTGGGATATACCGGCTGGAAATTTTACTCGATAATTACAAAAGATCCATTTTTACCAGAACAGTTGTTAGATAATTGGGTTGGTGACAGAGCAGTAAAAATTTTTATAGAGTTTAGAAAAAGTTTATTTACCGAGATTACTAATGATTTATTTAATAAAGATCATAATATTAAGGGGTAGATGTTGATGGCCTATTTAATATTCAAAACCATAATTTCAGCAGTAATAATTGTCGCTGTTTCAGAAGTTTCTAAAAGGAGTTCGCTTTTGGGGGCAATTTTAGCTTCTCTTCCTTTGGTATCTTACTTAGGAATTATCTGGCTTTATATAGATACTGAGAGCAAGACTCAGGTAGCTCAGTTATCAAAGAGCGTTTTCTGGATGGTTATTCCTTCCCTGTCTTTTTTTATAGTTCTGCCGGTATTATTAAAGACTGAATTAAACTTTTATTTTTCTTTAGCTATTTCAACGGCGGTAATGGTTGCAGTATATTTTGGAATGATATTTATATTACAGAGATTTGGAATTAATATTTAGATATTATTTCGAGTTTTATGTAATATAATAAATTTAGGATAAACTAGTAAGATGAAATATCAGGGAGGTGCTGAAAAATGAAAGACAAGAAAAAAGTAGGTAAGAAAAAACCTGAGAAGAAAGATATTGAAAAGAAAGAAGAGAAGAAATAATTTCTTTAATCAGTAAAAGTTGAACTATGTATATTTCCCCCTGTTAAACTAATGGTGACAGGGATTTTTTTATTGCAAGGAAATTAATCTATGGTTGGAGATGATTTACCCTCAGAGAAACTTCATTTTGTTCAGTTAATGATGGAGCTTTTCTGGGGGTTTTTGTTTTTATACTTATTTCTTTATGATATAATAGAAAAAGAAATTAATAAAGAAAGGATTTCAATATGAAATGGAAAGATATTAGAGAGGGATGTCCTGACAGTTGGATCCTACTAGAAGCGATTGAAGCTCATTCAGACCATGGAAAACGAGTTGTTGATAAAATAGCTGTTCTTGATAAATTTAATAATAGCGATGAAGCGATGAAAGCTTATAGGGAACTTCATAAGAAGAACCCTGAAAGAGAACTCTATGTTGCTCATACTAAGAATGAGGATCTTGAAATCGAAGAACGAAATAGGAGGTCGATAATATGACAGGTCAAAAAATTATTGAATTTTTGCAGCGGAACAGAAACACACTAAATAGATTTGGAATTAAAAGTATTGCTTTATTTGGCTCATATGTTAGTGGTCAGGCTAATAATAATAGTGATATCGATCTTCTTGTTGAATTTAAAGAAGGGGAGAAGACCTTTGATAATTATATGGATTTAAAATTTTATCTTGAAGATAATTTAAATAAAGATGTAGATCTTGTGATTAAAGATGCCTTAAAAGAAGAATTAAAGGAAGAGATTTTAGGAAGTGCTAAATATGCGCAGGCCTGAAGTATATTTAAATGACATTTTGGAGTTGATCTAGAAATAGTTTGGAATATAATTGAGAATAAAATACCACAACTTAAAATAGCGATAAAAGATATTCTGAATCATACTTGATTATTCCAGGCATAATGTCTGGTTATTTTTTTGACTTTATATAAACAATATGGTGCCCCCGGTAGGAGTCGAACCTACGCTCAAGGCTTCGGAGAGTTTTGTCGAAGTTCCTTATATTAGCAGCTTTCTTTATAATCCCTGTCATAACGGCAATCTAGCGTTGGAAATATCCCATATAGTTGTAAAATACTGTATATTTTACTGCGGTATTTAACGGTGGTTGAGGCTGACTGCGGTGAAATAACGGTGGAAAATCGAATAAAATTAGCGTCTCAATTGGAGATGATTTACCCTCAGAGAAACTTCATTTTGTTTAGTTATTGATGGAGCTTTTCTGGGGTTTTGTTATTTAAAGAATAATAACTGTTTTTGTCAAGATATTTTTAAGTAATGTTATTTAGATAACGTTTAATCATACCGGGTGGGAGTATAATAGAAACATAGGAGGTGGTTATAATAAAAAAGTTAATTTATTCATCAATGTTCATTCTTTTATTAATATTTACCCTGACTGGAAGTTTGCAGGCTCAAGATCAGAATAAAATTGAACTGCTGGCAGATAACATTGTAAGCGGTGGTCCAGCTCCAGACGGTATACCTCCCCTGGAAAATCCTCAATATATTTCTATAGAAGAGGCTAACAATTATCTGAACTCTGAAGATGCAGTTTTTGTGCTTGAAACAGAAGGAGAAGTTTTTATATATCCCCAGAGGATTATGGTCTGGCATGAGATTGTTAACGAGGAAGTTGCAGGAGAAAAAATGAGTATAACTTACTGTCCTTTGACCGGTTCAGCTATCGGTTATTATAGCAAAATCAGCAGCGAGGAGACAACGCTAGGCACCTCTGGTAAGCTGGTTAACAGCAATTTGATCATGTACGATAGAGCAAATGAGAGTTACTGGCCACAGATCTTTGGGACAGCAATTACCGAGCCGGCTAAGGGTGAGAGACTGGAAAGATTTCCTGTCATCTGGAGCAAATGGAAATTAGTTCAAGCTAAATATGATCAGGCTCAGGTTTTATCTACAAAAACTGGATACAGTAGAGACTATGATCGAGATCCATATGGTTCCTATAGAGAAAGTGGAGAAGATGAAGATAATTATTATACCAACTCTGATCTGATTTTTCCTGTACTTGCTCAAGATGACACTCTAGCTCCGAAAGAAGTAGTAATTGCTGGAGAATATAAAAATATAAATTTCGCAATTTTAAAAAACTTGCTTCGGATGGAAGAAAAAGTTGAGTTTGATATAGAAGCTGAGCAGTTTACAGCTCGTTATGACAGCAATTTGGATACAGTTAAGGTTTTTGTTAAAGAAGAGGATGAGTTAATAGAAGTGGTTGTTTATGATGTTATGTGGTTTGCATGGCACGCTTATTTTCCTGAAGCAATAGAGAATCTTGTTTACTAAATTTAGTTAGATAATTATCAGAATGATTAATATGAAAGAAGGAATTAATATGAGATCAACTAAGAAGACAGTTCACTTAAATTTAAGATTGTTTTTTCTGCTGATTATTGGGATGATATTTATACTGAGCGGATCTGTATACGCAGAAGAAGACATGACTGCTGAGGAAAATATAAAGTTTATAAAGGTAGATACACTAAATTTTGTTTTTGATCCAGAGATTATAAGACTGAACCCTGGAGAAAAAGTGAAGTTTATTGTGAGTAATCCAAGTTCTGCTTTCCACACCTTTACTATCTATCATTCTAAAAGCGAAAGAAAAAACCCATTAGTTAATATCTCTCTCAGCAGTGGAGACGAAAAAACAGAAACATTGACAATGCCGGATCAAGACAAAATTCTTTATTTAGTCTGTCTACCCCACGAAGGAATTGGCATGGTAGGTCAGGTTATAGTTGGGAATCCAGAAGTAGAGGAGGAAAGTTAAAATGAGAACTAAAAATTTATTTTTAAGTTCTTTGTTAGTTATTGTCCTTTCAGTTATGGTGTTTTCTGGTGCGGTGGGGGCTCAGGGATCAATTACAGATTGGCAGTGGTCAGATGAATGGCCTGTATCTCCACCCCTGCCTGATCATCTCTGGCTTGACTTAGGTGGAGGACAGGAAGCATTCTTCCTGCATTTTAATCAAAGTCTGGAAGGTGTTGAAGATCCCTTTGATCCAGAATTTCTCAATGAAAACCTAATGTATGTAGGTCTGGCTAAGCGTGGACGCTTTTTTGCAGAAGAAAAACCAGCTAATCCTGCTTATACTCACTTTCATAAGCTTTTTGCTGATTCTCCAGCAGCAGGACATGGGGGATCTCCAGGTGAGGATGGCTATTGGTTAACCCATGTAGCCGTTCAGGATCTTGAAAGACCATGGGGTTCAGTTTATCCTGGTGTTGACTTTGATTTTATGCCAACTGAGCCACCAGCTCAATTTGAGAGCACTTCATTAGACGAATATGGTCTGGCCTCTGTTACTGATTGGAAATGGACACAGGACTGGCCTGTAGATCCACCTTTACCTGATCATCTCTGGCTAGATATTGGAGGAGGAAGGGGGCTATTTCTTCATTATGATCGACCTATAAGTGAAGAAGGAGCTGAGCTGCTTTATGTAGGTGACGCTATTCGTGGTCGTTTTACAGCTGAATCTCAACCAGAAATACCTGGCTTTGTTCACTTCCATCAATTTAAAGCTGAATCACCAGAAGGTGGTCATGGTGGAGACCCGGGAGCTGAAGGTTACTGGCTCAGACATATAGCTGTTCGAGAAATGGAAATGCCCTGGGGAGATGTTGTACCAGGTGTAGACTTTAATTTTATGGTTACCCCTGCTCCTGAAGTTGAATAAAAGACTCAGTTGATTGATACTTTTGGAGATGATTAACCCGCAGAGAAGCTTCATTTATTCATTTAATAATGGAGCTTTTCTGGGGGTTTTTTAATTAGATTATCAATGCTTATATATGCAATATTGAAAAGATTTAGTTCTTATTAGTATCAAGTTTAATAGGTGATGCTTGTAAAATGCATAACATTGTATTATAATTAGTTTAACATAAACGCGGATAAATAATATCTATGTTAATAAGGAGGCTGAAAAATGGAGTTAAATGAAAAACAGATTAGGTTATGTGAAGAAAATACCGAAGATTTTTCTGATTTAAAGGCTTTATTTATTAACTGTACTTTAAAAAAATCGCCTCAGACCTCAAACACAAGAGGTTTAATGGATGTAGCAAAGGCAATTATGGAAAAGAATGAGGTTGAGGTAGAAGTGGTGAGGGCAGTTGATTATGATATTGCCCCAGGAGTCTGGCCTGATATGACAAAAAAGGGTCTGGAAAAAGATGACTGGCCCCAGATATTTGAAAAAGTTATGGTAGCAGATATTTTGATTTTAGGTACTCCAATCTGGCTGGGGGAGAAATCGTCAGTCTGTCAGCGGGTAATTGAGAGATTATATGGTCAGTCTGGAGAACTTAATGATAAAGGACAGTATGCCTATTATGGAAGGGCGGGAGGCTGTATAGTTACTGGAAATGAAGATGGTATTAAACACTGTGGAATGGGAATTCTTTATTCTTTACAGCACCTTGGTTTTACTATTCCCCCTCAGGCCGATGCAGGCTGGATTGGTGAAGCTGGACCGGGTCCGTCTTATTTAGATGATAACTCTGGTGGACCGGAAAATGATTTTACTCAGAGAAATACAACCTTTATGACCTGGAATTTAATGCATCTGGCTAAGTTGCTTAAAGAAAATGATGGAATTACTGCTTACGGAAATCAGCGCAGTGCCTGGGATGCAGGCTGCAGCTTTGATCATCCAAATCCAGAATACAGATAATTGTTGAGAAGTCTTTTAAGGAGGTCAAAATGTTAAAAAATAAATATATATATCTATTAATAATTACTGTTTTATTTTTAACTCTTCTAACTAATCCGGCAGCTGCTCAGGATGACAGTTTAAATATAGCCATTCCTGGTAGAGCGCAGACACTTGATCCAGCCTATCTGCAGCGGGTTTTATCTGACTGGCCGGTAATGAATTCAATCTTTAATGGACTTGTTAAATATGAACCGGGGACATTTGAGGTAGTACCTGACCTGGCAGAAGAATGGGAGATTTCGGAAGATAACACCGAAATAACTTTTCAGCTGAAAGAAGGAATAGAGTTCCATAAAGGTTACGGAGAATTTACTGCCCAGGATGTTAAGTTTTCTTTTGAAAGAATAATAGCAGAAGATGCAAATTCTCCAGAAGCACAGTCATTTATTAATTTGGAGCGAGTAGAAGTTATCGATCAGTATACAGTAAAATTGATTTTGACTGAGCCAATGGGAAGTCTTTTTACTTCCACCTTACCGTTTAATGCCGGTTTGATTGTCAGCAAAAAAGCAGTTGAAGAGATGGGAAGAGAGGAATTTGCCAGTAATCCAATTGGAACAGGACCTTATATCTTTGAAGAATGGGATGTCAACAATAATATAACTTTACAAAAAAATGATAATTACTTTGAGAAAGAAGCAGAATATGGTGAAATAGTATTTATGCCGATGTCTGATCCTACATCTCAGGAGCTGGCTTTACAGTCGGGAGAAATAGATATTGGCCAGCTTACTCTGGATAACTTTGATCAGATAAGTCAGATGGAAGAGTTTGAGGCTGAAATTTATCCAGACCTTGCAATACAGTATGTTGCCTTTAATACAAGTAAGGAGCCTTTAAATAATAAAAAATTACGAGAGGCCTTAAGGTATATAATTAATCCAGAAGAAATTTTAATCGGAGCTTTCGCTGGCAAGGCAGAAAGAGCTTACTCTATTTTACTTGAAGATATGACCGGCTACTGGCAGGCTCCAGCTTTTAAACTGGAAGATGTCGGAGAAGATTATGTCTGGAATTTGCTGGCAGAAGCAGGTTATCCAGAAGGAGAGGGACTTGAATTAGAATATGTAACTGATGCTAACGAAGAAAGAAGATTAATTGGAGCTTTGATCCAGGATCAGTTATCCCGTTTTAATATTGATTTAAATATAGAAGCCTTAGAGGTTGGACCAAAAATTGACCGCTGGCAGGATGGCAGCTATGATATTACCTATACCAGATTTACCAATACTGTTGATCCAGGATATAATTTTCAATGGAATTTGAGTGAGCAGATTGGTAAATGGAACTTATTCCACTGGTCAAATGAGGAATATGATAGACTCTGGCAGCAGGCAGAAACCACTTTGGATAGTGACCAGCGTGCTGAAAATTACGAGAAAATGCAGAAGTTGATGAATGATGATTCGATTGGAGTCTGGGTTACCCATGGAGTTAAAACACCTGCCTGGACTACTGAAGTAGAGCCTGTATTTTCTCCTGATGGAGTAATTTTGCCCTGGTTAATCACAAGTAGTGATAAATAGAAATTAACAAAACCTGAATCTAAATTAAAATTTTTGGGTTCAGGTTTTATTTAGATATCTTCATTTTTGAAATTTGAAAGCTGGAGGATCAGCATATGTTTATTTATATTACAAAACGACTTTTATGGGTAATTCCAACTATTCTCACAGTCTTATTAGTTTTATTCAGCTTGAGCTACTTACTACCGGGAGATCCAGCTGATATTATACTTGGTCCAAGAGCTACTCCCGAAATGGCTGCAGAACTTGAAAGCCGACTTGGGCTTGATAAACCCTGGTATCATAGTTATCTAATCTACTTACAAAATATTATCAGAGGTGATCTAGGAACCTCAATTTTTAGAGATCGCTCAGTATTAAAAGTGATTTTAGATGTTCTGCCCTATACAGTTATTTTAACTCTGGCTGGAATGGGACTGGCAGTTTTTAACGGAATATCTATTGGTCTCCTGGCAGCAAACTATAATAACAGTTATTTTGAAAAGTTTTTAACCATGGTTTCATTTATTACTGCTTCAACTCCGACCTATATTGCCGGAGTATTATTAATAGTTGTTTTTTCAGTTAATTTTAATCTGCTGCCTTCAATTGGAATTGGTGATGGTGGCTTATTAGAAACTATTCATCACTTAATTGGCCCGGCTCTGGCACTTTCAGTTGGCTGGACAGGTTATATTGCCCGTTTAACCAGAAGTTCGATGCTCGAAACTCTTGATCAGGAATTTATTCAGACCGAAAAATCTTTTGGTATTCCTCGCTATTATATACTTTATAAATATGCCTTAAAAAAAGCAATCAAACCGATTATTGCTGTAATTGGACTTGGCATTGGCAGGCTGCTTGGGGGAGCAGTTTTTGTGGAAGTAATTTTTAACAGGCCTGGTCTGGGAAGACTGATTGTGGACTCAGTGAATGAACGCGATCTTCCCCTGGTTAGAGGTGGGGTTTTAGTAGCTGCCCTATTATTTGTGATTGCAAATTTAATCGCAGACATTTCATATGCTTATTTTGATCCTAGAATCAAACAAAAATAATCAGCTGGAGGTTTAAGATGTTTAAGAGCCAGAAATTTTTTCGCTTCAAAAAAAAGAGTATTAGAGTAATTAAGATAATGAAAAAAGATTATAAGGCCTATCTCGGTGGCTCAATTATTATGTTGATCTTGATTTCAGCCATTTTTGCGCCTCTGGTTGCTCCTGCTGACCCCTATAAAACTAATGTGACTAAGAGGTTGGAAGGACCGAGTCTGCAGAATTTACTGGGTACAGACAGCCTGGGCAGAGATATTTTAAGCCGTTTAATCTATGCAGCTCGGCCGGCAGTCCTAGTTTCTTTTGGAGGTATTATTATTTCAGTCATCATTGGGATAATTCTTGGGCTTTTGGCAGCTTATGTTGGTGGAATACTGGAGAGTATAATTTTGTTTATCTTCGATGTAATCAGAGCTTTTCCACCTATAATTCTAATTCTAGTTTTGCTTTCTATTATTGGTCCTTCCTTATTAAGTGTTATAGTTATTCTTGGGGTGACTATTATGCCCCGCTATGGAAGAGTTGTCAGAGCAGAAACACTTTCTGAAAAGGAAGAGGATTTTGTTGAAGCAGCCCGATCACTGGGAGCAGATAACTCCCGCATAATTTTTAAACATATTCTGCCTAATATTTTTGCTTCTGTTCTTGTTTTAAGCGGAATGGATATGGCCTCAATGATCATGTGGGAAGCAGGACTTTCTTTTCTGGGCCTGGGCCTACAGCCTCCTTTAAGCAGCTGGGGAGTAATGCTGCAGGAGTCATATCAGTATATTCAGACTGCTCCCTTAATGATTCTCTGGCCGGCTCTGGCAATAATGCTGACTATGCTTGGCTTTTCTACTTTTGCTGAGAGTCTGCGGGTGGCCTTAAATCCAAAATTGAATCAGGAGGTATAAGTTCTTATGCCCGATAAAATTTTAAAGATTAATGATTTAGCAGTTGAATATAAAAATAAGGGAAAATATTTAAGGGTGCTGCAGGATATAAACCTGGAACTTGACAGTGGTGAGATCCTGGCTCTGGTTGGAGAAAGTGGTTCTGGTAAATCTACTTTAGGTAAAACAATTTTAAGATTATTGCCTGATTCTGCCAGGATAGCAAGTGGAAGCATTTTTTTTAAAGGAAAAGATATCTGCAATTTATCCGAAAAAGATTTTAATGATCAGATTCGGGGTCAGGAAATGGCAATGGTGATTCAGAATCCTCAGAATGCTTTAAATCCAGTCTTTAAAGTGGGGACTCAAATCCTTGACGTACTTTATTTTAAGTCAAAAAAGCAAAAAAATCGGAAAGAGCTAAAAAAAGAAGCGGTTGAAATTTTAAAAAAAGTTGGAATCTCAGATCCAGAATACAGATTTGGAGAATATCCCCATCAATTTAGCGGCGGGATGAAACAAAGGGGGATGCTGGCTATGGCCTTTATTTCCAATCCCTCGCTTTTGATTGCTGATGAGCCGACAACAGCCCTTGACCTGACAGTGGAGGCACAAATTTTAAATCTTTTATCAAATTTGGTTGAAGAATACAAAACATCGATTCTTTATATAAGCCATGATCTGGGTGTTGTTGCTGGTTTAAGTGACAGGATTGCCGTAATGTATGCAGGACGGATAGTTGAAGTTGCTCAGACCAGAGTTTTATTTGATCAACCTAACCATCCTTATACTGAGGCACTTTTAAATTGTCTGCCGGATTATCAGAAAACAGAAGAACTGCAGACAATTCCCGGCCAGGTTCCTGACCCAGGTAATTATCCAGTCGGGTGTAATTTTCATCCCCGCTGCAGCTACAGTTTTGAGCGCTGTCGACAGGAAGATCCCGGGCTTGAAGAAATAGATTCAGAACATTTTTCGGCCTGTTTTTTAAATGACTGTTAAGGAGATATAAAAAATGGCTTTAGTTGAAGTTAAAAATTTAAAAAAATATTTTGTTAATAATGACGGCCTGCTTTATAAGTTGGCCAACAAAGGTCCAATTAGGGTTAAGGCAGTTGATGATGTAAGTTTTAAGATAGAAAAGGAAGATACTCTGGCTGTAGTCGGGGAAAGTGGCTGTGGTAAAACAACGGTAGCTCGTTCTGTTTTGAGGTTAATTGAACCAACTGCTGGAGAAATTCTTTATAAAGGCAGGTCGATTAATAATTTTAATAAACAGGAGCTGAAAACCTTTAGAAGAGATGCCCAGATGATTCTGCAGGACCCCCGCTCTTCTTTGAACCCGCGCTTTATTGTGGAAGAGATAGTTTCTGAACCCCTATACATCCATGACCAAATTGAGGATGATTCTAATCTGCTGGATCGAGTCTGGGAGCTATTGGATTTAGTAGGACTTTCTAAAAGATATTCTGAACTTTTCCCCCATGAATTAAGTGGTGGCCAGGCTCGAAGAGTTGGAATTGCCAGGGCTCTTGCCCTACAGCCTGAATTTATTGTCTGTGATGAACCAACCTCAGGTCTTGATATTTCAATAATGTCAGCAGTTTTGAATTTAATGAAAAAGCTTCAGCAAAAATATCAGCTGACCTATCTCTGGATTTCTCACAATTTACATGAGGTAAGATATATCAGCAATAAGGTGGCAGTAATGTATTTAGGAAAAATAGTAGAAATTACAGATACTGACACAATTTTCAATAATTCCGTTCACCCATATACAGAAGCCTTATTTTCTGCCTTAAGAGGAATAAATGATGACTGGAATTATAAGGAACATGAAATAATAGAAGGAGAAGTCCCAAGTCCAATTAATCCACCATCAGGCTGCAGTTTTCACCCCCGCTGCAAATATAGTTTTGATAAATGTAAAAAGATAGAGCCAGAACTTAAGGCAGTAGAATCAGGTCATTTAGCTGCCTGTCATTTATATAATTAGAATTAAAGTTGAAAAGGAGATATTTTAAGTATATGAAAACTTCAAGAAAAACAGATTATGCAGTTCATGCTTTAATGATCTTAGCAAGAAATAAAAGCCAAGAACTTTCAGTGAAAGAGTTAGCTGATATAGAAAACGTTTCTTCATCTTATCTGGCAAAGGTTATGCAGAAATTATCAGCAGCTGGGATTGTAAGTTCAGCTGAAGGGAAAAAGGGGGGATATACTTTAGCTGGAGATGCTGAAAAGATTAACCTGGCTCAGATAATGGAACTTTTTGAAGCTAAAGATAATGTGTTTGAATGTGTTGATGATATTCATGAATGTTCAATTAAAGATAGGTGTAAAATCCATCGAGTATTTGCAAAAGCCTATCAGAAAATGTTGCTTGAACTTGAACAGACCACTATTAAAGATATTGTTGAACCTGAAATCAAAAAAGAAAGGATTTGATCTGATGAACAAGCCAAAGATTGAAATCTATAGCAAAACCTGGTGTCCTTATTGTAGACGAGCAAAGGCGATGCTTAAAAGTCTAGGTCTTGATTATACTGACTATGATATTACAAATAATGAAGATCTGCAGCAGGAGATGGTGGAGCGCAGCGGCAAAAAAACCATACCCCAGATTTTTATTAATGATAAGAAAGTTGGAGGTTATGACAACCTAATTGAGCTTGTCAGTTCTGGTGGCCTTGATGATCTGATTGAATTTGAAAGACCAAACTGCAGTGAAAAAGACTGGGACCTGGCTGTAATTGGCGCCGGACCGGCCGGAATGACAGCTGCGGTTTATGCTGCCAGAAAAGGCTTAAAAGTTCTGATGGTTGCCCGAGATATAGGTGGTCAGGTGCTGGAAACTGACACCATTGATAATTATCTACCTGAATACGGAACTTCAGGTCCTGATTTAATGCAGAATTTTTTAAAACATCTTAGAAACTATAATATTGATACACTTTTTGGAGAGGAAATTACAGATATTAATCCCCAGACAGAAGGACATATTCTGCTCACAAAAAGTGATAAAAAGATTAATACCAGAGCTGTTTTAATAGCTGCTGGGACTAAAAAGCGACACCTTGGAATTCCCGGTGAACATCAGCTAAAAGATAAGGGTGTAAGTTACTGTGCCACCTGTGATGGCTATATCTATGAAAATCAACCGGTTGCTGTCGTTGGTGGCGGTAATTCTGGCCTGGAAGCAGCTTTAGATATGGCAAAGATTGCAACTGAAGTTTATTTGATTGTTAGAGGAGAACAGCTTTCAGGTGATAAAAGCCTGCAGGATAAGGTAAATAACTCAGATAAAATAGAAGTCTGTAAATCCTATCAGACTACTGAAATTAATGGTGAGCAGAAAGTTGAATCGATAAGAATTAAAAATCTAAATACTGGTAAAGAAAGAGAACTTAAGGTGAAGGCAATCTTCATTGAAATTGGATTAATTCCCAATACAGGTTTTATCTGTGATCATTTGGAGATTAATCAGGGCAATGAGATTATTATTGATGAAAATAATCAGACAAGCATTGAAGGAATTTTTGCTGCCGGAGATGTAACAGATATTAAAGATAAACAGATTATTGTTTCTGCAGCAGAAGGTGCTAAAGCTGCTCTAAGAGCTAATGAATATCTGAGTTAGAGTGAATAATCTACTGCGAAAAGTAGGTTTTAAAGATAGTCTTATTAATTATAAGCTTTTCGCAGTATTTTTGCTAAGAAGATTAAAAATTTTAGCTGTAACTCGGATAATTTAACTCCGGGTTAAACAGCTGCTTATCAATATAAGAATTGATTAAAAAAATCGAAGGAGGAGATTAAAATGGCGTGGATAGATATGGTAGATGAAGAAAAAGCAGAAGGTAAATTGGCTGAACTCTATGATAAGCTAAGCCGTTCTGGCAAGAATGAGGTGGCACATGTTCTAAAAGTTCAATCATTAAATCCTGATCTTTTAGAGGACCATCTTAAAATTTATAAAACAATTATGTTTGCCAGATCAAATATTTCCCGCAGGCAGCGAGAAATGATTGCAACTGTGGTTTCTGATGTCAATGAATGCCACTACTGAAACTCATCATGGAGCGGCGCTCCAAAAGCTGATCAGAGATGATAAAAAGGCTGAAAAAATACTAAATGGTGTTCTTGATGATTATAAAACTGCACCAATCAGTAAAAAAGAAAAAGCTATGCTGGATTATGCTGTTAAACTAACTAAAAAGCCAGCATCAATAAAAAAAGATGACCTTAATCAATTAAGGAAATATGAGCTGAGTGATAGAGATATTCTGGACCTAAATCAGGTAGTTGCCTATTTCAATTATGTAAATAGAACAGCTGATGGCCTGGGAATAGAACTGGAAGCTGAACACAAATAGGAGATTGAACATATAATAATTAAAAAATACTTAAAAATGGAGGGAAAATTTATGATTAAAAATCTACAGGAAGAATTAAATCGCCTTGGTAAAAATAATGAAACCCCTGCAGAAATTCAGCAAAAAATTGCAGAAGCCAATCAGAAATTAGAAGAATCAGGTGAGGTAGATGGTCTGAAAGTTGGAGACAGGGCCCCAAATTTTAAATTAAGAAATCACCTGAGTGAAGAAGTTTCTTTAGTAGAAGAATTAAAAAAAGGACCGGTAGTTTTAGTCTTTTATCGCGGCGGCTGGTGTCCTTACTGTAATCTGCAGTTAAAAGCCTATCAAAAAGCTCTGCCTGAAATTAAAGAAAAAGGTGCCCAATTAATTGCTGTCAGCCCTCAGACACCGGATAATACTCTGAGTCAGAAGGAAAAGGAAGAGCTGGAATTTGAACTCTTAAGTGATCAAAAGGGAGAAACAGCAGCTAATTATGAAGTACTATTTGAAGTTCCAGCTGTTGTTAAAGAATTATATCAGAACTTTGGGCTTGATCTTGCAGAATATAATGGACTTGATGAATGGATTTTACCCGTGCCTGCAGTCTATATTATAAATCAAGAGGGAAAAATAGAATTTGTCGATCTGAATGTCGATTATACTGTTCGTACAGAACCTCAGACAATTATTGATAATTTATAGAGGGAGGTGAATATTAAAAATGAGAAAAAAATTAACTTTTGCTTTAGTTATTGTGCTGTCACTTTTTTTACTTGCGGCCTGTGGAGGTAATACAGCAGATGAAAGTCAGCAGGAAACAGCCGATACAGTAACAACTGCTTCCATAGTAAACGAAAAAGAGGCTTTTAAGGAAGCCATTAGTACTGATGGAACCTGGATAATTGCTACCTTGAATGATTTAACTTTTGAAGAAGAAATTGTAGTTGAAGGTACTTTCCATGACGGTGGTAATTCCGAGAATAAAATTTATCGTAAAATTGCTGCATATGCTCAGGATGATAATTATAATGTGACAGAGAGATATACAATTAAAGCTCCTCAGATGGTTATTAAAAGCCCCAACACAAGATTTCAGGCTGGTATCTTTGAAGGTGATATTATAGTTGAGGCTAACGGTTTTACTCTTTATGATGCAACAGTAGAAGGAAATATATATTATGCCAGTGAAGAATATCAGAAATCTGCAGAGATTACTGAGGATAGTGAAGTTACAGGTGAAATGGAAATACAATAATTTGATTTAATTATTATTACTTAAACTCCGCATTTGTAAAAGAATAATTGATATGCGGAGTTTGAGTATTTAGAAGGGATGATAAATTGATTCTAGGAATAAGCGGCAGTGGTAGAGCTGATGGGACGACTTCAGATGTGATTAAATATATTTTAGAAAAAACAGGTCAGGAATATGAATATGTATCTCTGGCAGGTAAAAAAATTAACGGCTGCATTGGTTGTACAAGATGCGCAGCTGATAGTTTCTGTAAAGTAGAAGATGACTGGCAGGAAATCGGTAGGAAAATGCTTAAAGCGGATGCAGTTGTTTTTGGGGCACCTGACTATTATGATACTATAAATGCCCTGGCTCATGCCTGTCTGGAGCGAACATACTGTTTTAGACATTTAGAAAAATATAAATTGGCCGGCAAATTAGCTGTGGGAATAGCGGTTGATGGTCCAGAAATCAACTCTGGAGTAATAAAGTATATTAAACGTGTTATGGATTCAAATCAGATGGCGGTTCTGGATACATTTCAGGTAGATGGGTATTCTCAGTGTTTTAGCTGCGGCTTTGGGATTGACTGTGCAGCTGGCACGGTAGTAGACAGGCATGGCTTTTTGGATGAAATAGAGGATCGACATCTCCCACTGAAATTTGAAGAGCAAAAAGAAAAGAAGTTAGAGGCTTACAAAATTGCAAAAACTTTGGGATCGATTTTAGAAGAGCGGAAAAATTAAATTAATATAACATAACTATAAGGAGCTGAATAAAATGGCAGATAAAAATAGTTTAGTTGTTTTATGGACAAGTGGTGATCCAGATGTAGCTAAAAAAATGGTTTTTATGTACACAATTAATGCAAAAAAACGGGGATGGTGGCAGGATATTAAATTTGTAGTCTGGGGTCCATCTTCAAAACTATTAAGTGAGGACCGGGAACTGCAGGAGCAGATTAAAGAATTTATTGAAGCAGATATTAAAGTTGAAGCCTGTCAGGCCTGTGCTGAGCAGTATGGTGTTGCAGATGGTTTAGCAGAACTGGGTATTGAAGTTAAATATATGGGAGAACCTTTAACAGATTATCTAAAAAGTGATAGTGAGGTTATAACATTTTAGTATTGTACAGCAGGATGAATTAGAAATCCATTTGTTAATGCCCAATGAAAAAGTATCAGCAGGCCATCCTGTAGTTGAACCACTTCCAACTCAATTTAAATTACCTAATGGACAAAATCAACCGTTCATTCATGTTAATTTCTATGAGAATATTAAGTTGACAGGAAATAAGTTTCTTGAATAAATAGATAATAAGTTAAATATTATTATATAAGATAATTCTAATTGTTTTTAATCAGGCTGGAGCTAAAAATTCATAAATTCCTTGACTCTCTGACATACTTTAATGAGTAATTTAGCAGTGATCTGAAACTTGTAATCAGATATTTAATTTTGAGAACCTAATGGGAGGAGTTTTTTGATTATGAAAAAATTTGATTTGTTTGTGATTGGTTCTGGAATGGCTGGAATGAGTATTGCTCAAAAAGCAGCAGGTAAGGGGCTGCAGGTTGCGATTACTGATGAACTTCCTTATGGTGGAACCTGTGCACTTCGAGGCTGTGATCCAAAAAAAGTTTTGATTGGCCCAACTGAGATACATTATCATGCTAAACATCTTCAGGGTAAAGGAATCAATCAAGTGCCTGAAATTAATTGGGAAGATGTGATGGCCTTTAAACAGCGATTTGTAGATGAAATGCCACCAAAAATTGAAAAAGGCTATGAAAAAAAAGGGATAACTATGTATCATGGAACAGCACGTTTTTTGTCTGAGAACACTCTGCAGGTGGGGGAAGAAAAAATTGAAGCAGATAAAATAGCGATTGCCACTGGTGCTGCACCGAGAAAACTTGATTTTCCAGGCGGGGAGTTTGCTCAGACCAGTACAGATTTTCTTAACATGAAAGATATGCCGGACTCCTTACTTTTTATTGGGGGAGGTTATATTGCTTTTGAATTTGCTCATATTGCTGCTCGCTGTGGTGCTGAAGTAACAATTATCCACCGCAGTCAGCTTCCATTGAAAAACTTTGAAGAAGATATAGTTAAGCATTTAATTAAAGCTACTGAAGAACTGGGTATTAATCTTGTTTTAGAGACAGAAGTCTGCGGAATTGAAAAATTGGATAGGGGCTACCGTGTGAAAGGAAATGCCAGCGGAGAATTTAAATTTTTTGAGGCAGAGATGGTAATAAATTCAGCCGGAAGACCTCCTAAAATCTTTGACCTGGAGCTAGAAAAAGCTAATATCGAGTACAGCAGCAGAGGAATTGAAGTTAATGGATATCTTCAGAGTACAAGTAATCCCAGAGTTTATGCTGCAGGAGATGCTGCCAACTCTCCAGGCCTACCTCTGACTCCAGTAGGTGTTCTGGAAGGATATACAGCTGCCAGTAATATAATTAAAGCTAAGCAGAAAAAAGTGGAATATCCACCAATGCCAACGGTTGTCTTTACACTACCAACTATGGCTTCAGTAGGCTTAACTGAAACAGCAGCGAAAGCAGAAGGTTATAATTATCGAATTAAATATAAAGAGGCTAATGATTGGTTCAATGCCCGCCGACTGCAGGTGCCGGAGTATACTTTTAAAACTATTATAGATAAAGATACCGAGATAGTTTTAGGTGCCCACCTAATTGGTCCTAATGCTGAAGAGGTGATTAACCTGTTTGCAATGTTCATAAAAACAAAGATGAAGGTAACAGAAATCAAGAAGATGATATTTTCTTATCCGACTTTATCCTCCGATATTTCCTATATGGTATAAATGTTAGTCGACTAATATTTATTTAGCAGTTATTTTAGAAAAGGCTGGAGCAAAAAATCCAGCCTTTTTTAGAAGGTTATTAGCTATGATATTTTAAAAATGAGCGAGAATAGAAAATAATGAATTAACCATTTAAACAAAACTTACAATGATTGATAAATTGCTCGGCCTTTAGCTTTGAGACTGATTTCCAGACAATTATTTCCCTGTTCTCCCCTGACTACTTCAAGTTCAGTACCTATCTCATCTTTTTTTGAAGAATAAAGACAGACAAACTTATCACCTAAATTATGGAGCTCATTATCTACAATAACTTTTGAACTTTGTTCTTTATCTAACTCACAATTTACAGCCAAAAGAAGTTCTTCCTGGCTGAGAATTCTCGACCAGGCAATAATCTCTGTACAGCGATCACCCTCTGCAGTTGGAAGATGGAAATTGGAATTCCTGTTATTCGAGATTTCTCTTAAATACTGACGTCCGACCCTTAAATTAATGTATTTTTTTCTAAGCCCAGCCAGCTTTTTCATTTCCTGATAAATGGAATTTTCTTGATCAAAAAAACTTCTATTTTGAGTTCTAAAGGCCCCAAATTTTCCACCAAACATTGACTCTCTGATATATTTATCATGGTCACCACTGCCGTCAAATCCTTGTTCAGTGCCATAATAGACACAGGGAATACCAGCGGTAAAGAAATTGAGGAAAATAGCATTTTTAAGTAGAGGTGCTGTTTTCTCATCGGCAGTAAATCGTGCTTTATACTGCTGCTGATAAACCATATCATGGTCATCAAACATAGTAATTACATTTTTGTGATACCACTGATGTTCTCCTTCACTAAGAACTTTAGAGTTGGTAAAAATAGAAAAATAATTTTCAGCAGAATAATAACCTTTAGCCACATTTTCAAGGTTTTCAGGTATTTTATTTATTCCCAGTGCTGCATTTAAACCTGTCTGCTCACAGATCATTTTTGCAAATTCCATACCTCCAGTAATTTCACCGATGATAAAAAAGTTCTTTTTACCTAAAGTTTGAGCAAATTCTTTGATTTCAGTTGTAAAATAACGGGTGGCTCCTGGGCTTAAATGTTTTACCGTGTCAAGTCTAAAGCCATCTAGATCAGCATAAGCAATCCAGTATTTATAACAGTCAGTCATTGTTTTTAAGGCTTTTGAGGCCTGGTAGTTATTTACTTCTCCCTGACCGGTGTTAATATTTTTCAATGATAAAAAGTCACCTTCTCTGAATTCAGGGTCATTATCCCAGTCTCTAATATAGCCTTTGCGGGTAAAAGTATCTAAACTAAATAATTCCTGCGGCCAGATACCGCCCTCAGGATAGTTTTGATCTAAATTAGGTTTAATTGGATCAATGGAGGGCTTGCCATTTTCATCTCTAAAAGCTTTTACTTCATATTCTTTACCGGTATAGGCTGGCTCATCATCTCTGTATTCAAAAACATCTCCAGAATGATTTATTATTACATCGAGCATAATAAAGATTCCTTTTGAGTGAGCTATTTCTACCAGCTCTTTTAAGTCCTTCTTATTTCCGAAATGGGGATCTATCTCCAAAAAGTTTTGAATTCCATAACCATGATAATTTTGAGAAAAAACAGGTTGCTTTAGAATGGGACTTATCCAGAGTACTGTAACACCAAGTTCTTTTAAGTAGTCAAGTTTCTTAGTTAGACCTTTTAATGTGCCTCCAACCCATTGCTCACCAGAACTATGCCAATTTTCTTTATTTTTTTCGTTTTGAAGTGCATTTTCATAGTCATTTTTTTGATCATAAAGAGGAGATTCTTCTTCATTGGCAAATCTATCTACAAGTAAAAAATAAAATATTTGTTCATCCCAGGCTTCAGGAGATTTTGTATAGTCCTTATTTTCCCTTAGTTTATTTAAATTTAACTCTTTAACACTTTTCATAACTGTAATCATCTCCTTTATCTATAGTGGTTCTCCTTAATTATAGCAAAATTATGAATATTATTAAAGAAGATGTTCTATGTTTTGAAGATTAATAGTTAAAAGTAAATTCTTTGATAAATTGTATAATTAAATGCACGCGGTGATTTGATAAAAAAATAGACACATACCTGTACCTTTTGTATAATGTTAATAACCACAAAAACATT
>NZ_QPJF01000035.1:0-23535 GCF_003337665.1 Halanaerobium sp. ST460_2HS_T2 | reverse complement strand
TGAAGAAAAGATAAATGACCTATTAGACTACTTTTTTGAGCTTCTTCCTGGTTATATCAAGAAATCATTAATGATTTCTAACGCCGAAAGTTGAGTTATTTAGAAATAAAATTGCAAAAATAGGCTCCCGGGCAGGGTTTTAATTATAAATATAGAAAGTATATTTAGATAAGGAGGCATAAAAATGGATATTACCTGTGATCAAAGCTGTGATATGGGATATATTTATCTGCAGAAATTTAGTAATAACTATGATTATAGTTTTGATAAAAGTAGACTGATAGCATCAAATCAGCCTATAGAAGTAGTGGACAGTGTTTATCTTAAATTAAATAAACTTAACTGGCCTAATAAAAAATATAATGATGCAATTATGGATGGAGATTTTATAGAAGAATTTCAGAATGACCTGGATAATAATGGTTATATTAAGGGCATTGAGTTGCAGTTGACTGAGTCCAGATTGAAATATTTGATAGAAAATTATAAAATTGCAACCTTTGAGTTTAATGACAGCCAGTATTATTATATTGCCTTTGCTGAAGATAATGCAGTTTTTGATGCTGAAAATTATGTTTATACTTTTACAGATAAGGAAGATGCTTTTGTAATTGTTAGCCGCAGTAAGGAAAGGCGTTATCAGATTAATTTAAATAAAAATAAAGAATCTGAAAAATCATTAAGTCCTAAAATTGCTTTTATCAGGGCTTTAATTTTTAAGGAAAGTTCTCCCTATGATATTGATTATTTAAAAAGTTTAAAGCTTTATATTAGCAATGATGATTATTAAAATAAGCTTTAAAATATAAATTCATTTAAGTCGGACTATTAAATTTTAGTCCGGCTTAAATATTAAATACAACTTTATAATTTGAGTAAAGTTTAAGTTTAAGGAAGCCTATTCATAATATTTCAAAAGCATACCAAAACATGTTCAAAGAGTATTAAAAATATTGAAAATACTAAGGTCCTGTGCTATAATTTAACTGTAAGGAAAGGAGAGATTTTAGATGAATGTATATACTACAGATGAGGTTGCTGATATGCTAAAAATCTCCAGAAATTCAGTTTTGAAGTTAATAAAACGCAAAGAATTGAAAGCAAAAAAGGTTGCTCGGAAATGGAGAATTACTGAAGGCCATCTGCAGGATTTTTTTAGAGAGGTTGATAATTAATTGATAATCAGACTAATTTAAGATTTAATGTTAGTAATAAAGGGAAGGATCTGGTATTTATGATTTCTTTAACTATGGCTCGAAAGCTTGTTGAAGAAGCTAGAGGGGAAGAAATGCCTTTGATTTATACTGATCTTAGACTTCGTGACTGGTCCAGAGAAGGAGTGATTTCCCGGGTAAAGATAAAAAATGGCAGTGCCCTTTATCCAGATATAGTAACAACTGAGATTTTAACAACTTTAAGACTTAAAAGAAAATATAAACTTTCCGAAATTGCTGAAGCCAGAAAATGTCTGGAACTTGAAGGTAGTCATCCCCATCAGATAACAGAAGAAGAACTGATTAGATTTGTTAACTGCAGTAAATTATTTAATGACAAAAAATTGGTAACAAAACTCAGTCTTAGTCGGATTGAATCTCTGGATAAGATAAGAGAATTAATCGATGATCTGCTCCAGGAAAAAAAGCATTTAGAGGTAGTAGGGGATTATTTAAAAGAATTTTTGCAGGCAGAAAAAGAATTGAAAATTATTAGAGCAAGGCAAAATGAAGAAGTTGTTTCATAACTTATTAGCAGCCAATAGAGATATTGGCTTTTTTTCAATAATATTTTTAAAAATTTTATTTTTGAAACAGGATATTTTATACAGGAGTGATTAATTTGAATCGACCGAACTGGAATGATTATTTTATGGAAATGGCAGAACTTGCTTCCAGTCGTGCAAGCTGTCTTAGAAGAAAAGTTGGAGCAGTTTTAGTAAAGAATAAAAAAGTTCTTGCAACAGGATACAATGGAGCACCTAAAGAAATTCCACATTGCGAAGTTACTGGCTGTCTGAGAGAAGAGAAGAAAGTCCCGAGTGGTCAGAGGCATGAAATCTGCCGCGGAGTTCATGCTGAACAAAATTTAGTTGCCCAAGCGGCATTTCACGGGGTAGAAACTGAAGGATCAACAGTTTACTGTACCCATCAGCCCTGTATTATTTGTACTAAGATTTTGATTAATGCAGGAATTGAAAAAATATATTTTAAACATGCTTATTCTGATCCATTTGCTGAAAAACTACTGGAAAAATCAAATATTGACTTAATTAAATTCTTATAATAATTATATTTTTAAAATTTTACAGAGTGTTGGATGCTTACTATTTTTCAGCATATTTGATATATTATACTTAAAACATATTAAGATATTAAGGAGGAATGTTAGATATGAGAAAATATTTATCAATATTTTTTGTTTCTTTACTAATTTTTACAGCTTTAATGACAGCTTTACCAGTAGGTGCTCAAGATACTTCTAATTTTGATCAAATTATTGAAAAAATTTCGGGTAACCAAAATCTTAATTCTAATGAAAAAGAAGAAATTCTTGATCGGGCAATCGAATTATACTATGATGAAGGAGTTAATTTGGACGAAATATCTCAGATTTTAGACTCTAATAATGGCTATAATGATTTGAATAATGAATTTATCAATCTAGATGATTCAAATAATGAAGATAGTCAAATTAACAATGATGACAGTAAAGACAATGATTTTATGAATGATAGTGATGATGATTATCAAAAAGATGATGAGAATGACCATGAAAATGATAGAGATGATGAGAATGATAATGATCATAATGATGATGACGATGATCATAGAGATGATGATCACAAAGATGATAATAACAAAGATGATGATCATGAAGAGAGAGAAGATGATTAATATAATTTAATATAAAATGAGTATAAGAGTATAAAATACTCAGTAGTTATCTGAAACTGCTGGGTATTTTTTAATAAAGACTCCTTAAACAATTATTTGTCAGCGGAATATATGTAGGAGGGTAGTTCGAGATTAAAAGATATTTTTTTCAAATTTAATTACGGAAAGGAGAAAAAAATGAAAAAAATTGTAACATTTACTTTAAATCCGGCTGTTGATAAAAGTTCCAGTGTTGAGCATGTTAAAGCAGAAGACAAACTTTATTGTGATCAGCCTATTTTCGAACCTGGTGGTGGTGGAATTAATGTTTCGCGGGCAATTCATAAGCTGGGCGGAAGTTCTTTGCTTCTTTATACTTCGGGAGGTTTTACTGGTAAAAAATTGGACAAATTACTGGCTGATGAAAATTTAAACATACGTGCTGTTGAAATTGAAGCAGAAAGCAGAGAGAATTTAATTATCAATGAGAAAACATCCAATCTTCAGTATAGATTTGGAATGCCTGGACCAGAAATCAGTGAGCAGGAATATAATAAAATCTTTGAAGTCATGTCTGATCTGGATCCTTTTCCAGATTATTTTGTAATCAGTGGCAGTATCCCTGCAGGAGTAAGTGCTGATATTTATGCAGAAATGGCAGCATTTGCTAAAAAAAGAAAGGCAAAGGTAATAGTAGATGTTTCAGGTCCACCGTTAAAATCAGTAATAAAAGAAGGGGTATATTTAATAAAGCCCAATCTGGGAGAATTTCAGGAACTTGTAGGTAGAGAATTGCAGGATGAAGATGAGATTAAAGAAGCTGCTTTAAAATTTGTAGAAGACAGATGCTGCCAGGCGATTGTAATTTCGATTGGAGCAGGAGGAGCCCTACTGGTTAACGACCAGAAGGCAGAATTTATGCGACCTCCAACTGTACCAATAAAAAGTAAAGTGGGGGCAGGAGACAGTATGGTAGCGGGAATTGTACTCAGTCTTGCTAGAGGGGAAAGCTTAAAAGAGTCATTTCATTATGGCCTGGCTGCCGGTTCTGCTGCAGTTATGACACCAGGTACTGAATTATGTACAAAAGAAGATACAGAAAGACTATATCAAAAAATAAGTGAAAATAATTAAGAATAATTTTTAAAGCTCTTCTCAAATTGGGAAGAGCTTTTTGTAAACTTAAAGGAATAATGAGATTATTATCGAATAATATTAATAAACTGGATTTTTTTATTGACCTAAAAGATAGGGGTGATTAAAATTAAAAATTTAATTATTATTTTACTCTTAATCACAGTGCCTTTTTTAATGACAGTCGATGCAGCAGCAAAAAAAATATTCTTGTTCTGCATTCCTATCATCAGGGTCTGGAATGGACAGACCAAATTTCGGAAGGGATAAGGTCAGTTTTTCCTTATAAAGATGAAGTCAAAATATATTATGAATATCTTGATACAAAAAGAAATTACAGCCAGAAATATTACGAAAAATTAATTTCACTTTATCGGGAAAAAGCCAGAATTATTAATTTTGATGCAATAATTGTTTCAGATAATGCAGCTTTTAATTTTATTCTTAAGTATGGAGAGGAATTATATCCTCAAACACCGGTAATATTCTGTGGAGTCAATAATTTAAATAAAAATCTTCTAAAAAATCACGAAGATATCTGTGGAATAGTAGAAAAGGCAGAACATAGAAAGATAATTAATTTGATTTTAAAACTGCATCCTGATTTAAATAAATTGATTATTATCAACGATCAGACTCTGACAGGAAAAAACATTAAATCAGAACTAAAATTGATTTTAAAAGAATATGAAAACAGGCTTGATTACGAAATTTGGGATTCTTTTACAATTGATGAACTTCAGAACAGATTAGTTAAAATGGATAAAAACAATGTTATTTATCTTCTGGTATTAAACAGAGATAAAAATGGAAATTTTATTTCTTATAATCAAGGAATTAATATCATTAGAGGTGTCAGTAATAATCCAATTTATGGGGCCTGGGATTTTTTTCTTGGTAAAGGAATAGTAGGCGGCAAGTTGATTTCTGCTCAGGCTCAGGGAAGAGAAGCTGCCCTGATGGCTAAGAAAATTATCAGTGATCAAAAAGATTTATCTGGCAAAGTAGTATATGATACCGGTAATGATTATTTTTTCGATTATTTAGAATTAAAAGAATTTGATATCAATAAAGATGAATTACCTGCCAATAGCAAAATAATAAATCAGCCGGAGCCTTTTTTGGAGAAAAACTATCAGTTTTTATTCTGGGGATTAATATTTTTGGCTGCAATTATTGTAGTCCTTCTAATTATTTTCTATTTTAAATATAAAGAAAAGAAAAAAATAGAAAAACTGAACAGGGAATTAGAAGAAAAGGTCAGAGCACGAACTAAAGAGTTAAGAAAAATGGTTATTACAGATGAACTTACAGGGCTTTTTAATCGAAGGCGTATTTTAGAACTTTTAGAAAAAGAGTTAGCGAAGTGTAGAAGATATCAGAGAAATCTTTCTGTTATAATGATGGATCTTGACTTCTTTAAAGATATAAACGACAGTTATGGTCATCAGTTTGGCGATAAGGTTTTAAAAAAAATAGGATATATATTACAGGAAAATACAAGAAAATTGGATTTAGTAGGCAGATATGGGGGAGAAGAATTTTTATTGATTTTACCAGAAACAGAACTCGAAAAAGCATCGCTTGTGGCAGAAAAACTGCGTCAAAAAATCAAAAAAGCAGAAATAAAAGGTCAGGATTTAAGGTTGACTGCCAGTTTTGGAACTGCCCAATTTGACGATGACCTCAGCCATCAGTTAATTAAAAAGGCAGATGATCTTTTATATAAAGCTAAAGCAAAGGGGAGGGATAGAGTAGAAAGCTAAGATATTACTAGATGAAGTCTGAAAAAATCTAAATGATGATGCCCAAACTTTTGAGGTTTTGACCGGGTTTAATACATTGCAAATAAAAATAAAGGATTTATATTTTAAAACGCTAATATTATTAATAAAGATTTTAAATTAATTTAATAAAAAAGGAGGTTTTAAGATGCATAATAGTGAATATATTGATACATTTGATGATCAGGAAATATTTCTGCGTCGGGATTTAGTTGATGATCCCGAAGCTGTTGTTGTTATTGTGCATGGATTAAATGAACATCAGGGTAGGTATGATTATCTGACTGGAAGATTTAACGGAGAGGGATTTAATGTTTACAGATTTGATAATCGGGGTCACGGCAGATCAGATGGAGCACAGTCTTATATAAATGATTTTAATACTTATCTTGATGACGCTGATACTATTGTTAATATAATTAAAAAAGAAAATCCTGATCTCCCAATTTTTATGCTTGGTCACAGCATGGGGGGCTTTATCGCTGCAGGTTATGGAATAAAATATCCTGATAAATTAAACGGTCAAATACTAACAGATGCTGCAACAAATACTCTTGATGCTTTCAGTGAATTAAATGATATCAGTCTAGAAGAAAATCCGGATATGACTCTGCCTAATGAACTGGGGAATTTAATATCCCGGTCCGAGTATGTGGTAGATGATTATAAAAAAGATCCCTATGTTTCAGAATTTACCACTCTAAAGCTGATGAAAGTATTGATGGATGAAGGTATCCCCTGGCTGGTAAATAACTTTAGTGAATTTAAATATCCAGTTTTAATTCTGCACGGGGAAGAAGATAAAATTGTTGATCCAGTCTGTTCAGAAAAATTCTATAAACATATTTCATCTCAAGATAAAAAACTAAAAACCTATCCAGAGCTCTATCATGAAATCTTAAATGAAAAAGAGAAGGAGGAAGTGATCAGAGATATTATTAAGTGGCTTAAGGAGAGAATTTAATCAAGTTAAATTAGAAAAATTATTAAGATTGACTTAACTCCCGGCAGCCTTTAATTGAGCAGTCGGGTTTTTATTTATTTAAAAATATGCTAAATTTTGTTTTTAACCTGCCTGGATCAGAGGATGAAGAATGGAATTAAAAAGCAGGAAGTCAGTGCTCTTTAACGAATATTTATTTAGAGATAGATAAAATAAATATAGGAGCTGAAAAATATGGAAAAAATAATAGAAAGATTTAAAAGGTATATAGCAGTAGATACAAAATCTGATTCAGATTCCGAAACTGTTCCCAGCACTGAAGGTCAGCTTAAACTGGGAAAACTTCTGGTTGAAGAATTGAATGTACTGGGACTTAAAAATGTAATTCAGGATGAAAATGGCTATATTTACGGGGAACTGCCTGCGAATACAGATAAAGAAGTTCCAACTATCGGCCTGATAGCCCACTTAGATACCAGTCCCGATTTAGATGGTAAAGTTACCAATCCTCAAATAGTTGATTATCAGGGAGGAGAGATTAAATTAAATGATCAGTACAGTCTGAGTCCGGCTGAGTTTCCGGCCTTAAAAGATTTAGAAGGGAAAAGGCTGATCACCACAGATGGAACTACCCTTTTAGGGGCAGATGATAAGGCCGGAATAGCAGAAATAATGACTGCTCTCGATTATTTAATTTCAAATCCAGAGATTAAACACGGAACGATTAAAGTTGGCTTTACCCCGGACGAGGAAATAGGGAGAGGTGCTGATCATTTTAATGTAGAGGCTTTTGGAGCTGATTTTGCCTATACCTTAGATGGTGGACCACTTGGTGAGCTGCAGTATGAGAATTTTAATGCAGCTAGTGCTGATCTTAAAATTCAAGGAAAAAATGTGCATCCGGGTACAGCCAAAAATATGATGGTCAATTCAATGAAAATTGCGATGGAATTAGATTCTATGCTGCCGGCTGCAGAAGTTCCAGAACACACTGAAGGTTATGAAGGTTTTTATCATTTAATTGAACTTGAGGGTAGTGTGGATTATACTGAAATGAGTTATATTATCAGAGATTTTTCCCGCGAAGGCTTTGCAGAAAAGAAGGCCTTAATGGAAAAGGTAGTCGACTTTCTAAATGGCAAGTACGGTGAGCGAATAGAAGTTGAGATTGAAGACAGCTATTATAATATGAGAGAAAAGGTGGAGCCTCATTTTGAGATTATTGAGCTGGCGGAAAAATCAATGGAGGAGCTGGGGATTAAAGCAGATATCAAACCGATCAGAGGAGGAACAGATGGAGCTCGACTTTCCTATCTGGGCCTGCCGACTCCCAATTTATTTGCCGGAGGTTATAACTTCCACGGCCGATTTGAATTTATTCCGGTGGAGAATATGAAAAAAGCTGCCGAATTAATAGTTAAGATTGCAGAAAATGCGGTTCAGAATTAATAAAAGTAGCTTGATCTTAAAAAAAATAGCCGCTGATCAATGAGCTCTTCTCTGAATGAGGGGGGCTTTTTTACTGTATTATTTGAAAACTATTCTCAATTAATTTGTTATTTTTATTGACATATGTTCATTATTATATTATAATTTATATCGTAAATAATGAATATAAATTTTTGGAGGGATATTTTTTGAAGAATTACGATCTTTTGATTATTGGTGGAGGACCGGCTGGAATTACTTTAACTAAAAATATAAAAAACAAGAGAGATATTGGAATCATGAGGCCTGAGGACCATTCGATGATCTACTGTGCGATGCCATATGTGATAGAAGATCTGCTGCCCTATGAGAAGACTCTAAAGACGGATTCGATTGTAACTGATACCGGGGCAGATTTAATTCGGGATCTGGCAGTGGATATTAATTTTGAAAATAAAACTGTTAAGACTGCAAAAGGTGATCAGTATGACTATAATGAGCTGATTATTGCGACTGGAGCTGATCCAATTCTGCCGCCAATTGCAGGAGCAGAGCTGGATGGAGTTATGACTTTTAAGAGTGAAGATGATCTTAAAAAAATACTGGATACTGTTAACAGTGGAGTCGAAAATGTTTCTGTTGTTGGAGCAGGGGCAATTGGCATTGAGCTGGCCCAGGCTTTAAATGAGAAGGGGATTAAGACCAATTTAATCGACATGATGCCGACTGTGCTGCCCAATATGCTTGATCCAGAGATTGCCGAAGCAGCAGAGAAAGAATTAAAAGAGCTCGGCATTAACTTATATCTTGATCAAAGAGTTGTTGAGCTTAAGGGAGATTCTGCTCTGGAGGCAGTTATGCTGGATAATGAAGAAGAAATTGCAAGTGAGCTAGTTGTTTTTGCAGTAGGAATGAAGCCCAATGTTGATTTTCTCAAAGACAGCGATCTAGAAATCGCTGCTGATGGAATTTTAGTTAACGATAAGATGGAAACTAATATTGAAGATGTCTATGCTGCAGGCGACTGTGTGCAGTTTGAAAGCGGAATTACAGATGAAGTTATTTCCGGTAAGCTGGCAACCAATGCTGTAGCAATGGGCAGAGTTCTGGCTGCAAATTTACTGGATGGAGATAGAAGTTATAAGGGTTTTTATAATGGTGCTGCTACCAAAGTTGGTAAATTCTATGTTGGTGGCACAGGGCTGACTGAAAAGCTGGCTGCAGAAAAGTATGAGATTGTTACTGCTCAGTCCGAGTTTAAAACTGCCTTCCCGATTATGCCCTTTGCTAAAGATGTTAAATTAAAGTTGATTGTCAATAAAGCTGACCGCAGAGTGCTGGGAGGCCAGATAATTAGTGGTGAGCCGGTGACCGATAAGGTTGATAAGATAACAATGACCGTGCAGTACGGGCTCAATGTTGATCAGCTCTTAGATTTCAATTATTCAGCTCAGCCCTATCAGTCATTTTATCCTGCACACAATCTCCTGGTTAAAGCTGCAGAAGAAGCAGTCAAAAAGCTGGACAGCTAGAAATTAATATAAAATAAATGCATTCAAAATCCTGTTTCCTTAATTGGAGCAGGATTTTTTTAAATTCGTAAAATTAATTTACTTCTAAACTTTAAATGATATAATTAAATCTGTGTAAAAATAATATTTAATAAACACAGGAGTGAATTAAATGGAATCAAATATTAGTAAAGAACAGTTAATGAACATAGCTGACCATTATGGTTTTAAAGAGTGGAGAGAGCTGATCTTTATGCATGAGTCAGCAATCGAGGAAGTAAACACCAAACTTAAGATTTTAAATAATGAATTTAAAATAATTCATGATCACAATCCAATTGAACATATTAAAAGCAGAGTTAAAAAACCAGACAGCATCATTGAAAAATTGGAGCGCAAGGGTTATGAGGTTAATCTTGAAAATGCTAAAACTAAGATCAATGATATAGCCGGAATTAGGATTATCTGTTCTTTTACCGATGATATCTATAAGATTTTAGAAATGATTAAGGCTCAGGATGATATTGAAGTTTTAAAGATCAAAGATTATATCAAAAACCCGAAGGAGAACGGCTATCGGAGCCTGCATTTATTAATTCAACTGCCTATTTTTTTAAGCAGTCAGGCCCGGATGACTAAGGTTGAAATCCAGATCAGAACTATTGCCATGGATTTTTGGGCCAGCTTGGAACATAAGATTTATTATAAGTACAAAAACGATGCTCCAGATGAGATTCCTCAGAAACTAAAAGAATCTGCCGAAATGATAAAGAAACTCGACCAGCAGATGCTCAATATCAAAAGGGACTTGGAACAGTATTCAAAAGAACAATAATAAAAATTACGCTCTAAAATTTAGCTCCTATGTAACTGATAGTTCTGGAAATTTAATATCTCCTAAATCATAGTTAATATTTCTAATAAAAAATGGATCTCCTTTATAAAATGCTGGATTAGTACTAAAAAAGGAATAGATTTCTTTATCAAGAATAAAATATTAATAGAGATTTTATTAAAATAACAGAATGAGGGGTGCTGATTATGGAAAATAAAAAAGATAAATTTATTGAAATGTTTAATGAACTCAATGAACATCTAAAAGAGGTCAATGACTGGGATACTTCTTTTTACAGTCTGCTGCATGAAGGCCGGAATAATGATTATATTATTAAAAAGTACATAGATGAACTTGATACTGTCAGGGAAGTTAGAAACTCTATTGCCCACAATAATGAATATTATTTTTTACCCAGCAGCTCACTATACACTTTATTGGAAGAAATTTTAGATAAAGTAATAGATTCGCCTAAAATCAGTGACTTTATTGATGATAATTTAATGGTAATTAAAGAAGATACCTCAATAATTAAAGCGGGAAATAAAATTGATGCCTTTTTGATAACTAAAAATGGGAGCAGAGAGGAAGTTCTGCAGGGAATTATTACTGACTGGGAAATACCCGAAATTTATAATAAGTTAAATATTTAATTTGATAATTTAAGCAGCTAATAAATTGATATCCTAAAAATTTTAGGCTATACTTACTTTAGAAAATTTAGCATTAAGGAGACGGGTGAATGTATCAAAATTACAAAGAATTTTTAGCTTCATATACTAAAAGTGACTTAACAAAAATCAGGCAGTACTGGAACTTCAGTGGAATCAGTCAGTTAAATAAGTCTGAATTAGTGGATGTCCTGGATCAAAAAATTAGAGAAAATTTGAGAGAATGGATGGGGTATCAGAGTTCAAAAGAAATTGATTTTTTTAAAAAAATAATTAAAGAACAGCAGCAGATAGACTGGCTTGAAATAACTCCTCAAGATATTTTGCCTCCTGCCTTAGATAATTATCATGGGCACGGAATTATTGATATTAAGGATACAGAAACTGAAAGATCCGTCAGAATACCGGCTGATCTAGCAGCAGAGATTGCAGAGATTATAACTTATTCAGATTTTCAGGAAAAGATAAAAAATAATGATAGGCTGCTTCAATTTGCCCGGGGTCTTTTGGCTTATTATGGAGTTCTTTCAATTATGCAGTTGATTGAATTTTACGATTTCTATTTTGAGGTTGAAACTGAGCCAGAAAAATTTTATCATTTTTTGAAATTAATAAATGAAGCCTTCTTAAATACTTTTGATATTGAATACTTTGATCACTATTATCTCTATTCAGGGGTTTTTAATCCAGAAGAAATGATTAGAGAAATAAAAATGAGACCACAAATTAATTACTATCATCCGAAAAAGAAAGATATACTCTATGCTGGAAAACATGACCGGGAAAAATTGAATTTCACTCAGCAGAAGTTCAGAAAAAAACTGCTTAAAGATTTTTCTCTCTCAAAAGATGAGGTGGAAGAGATAATCTGGACTATGATGCTGGATATAAAAAATGACAGGAAGACAATAGAGATTATTCAGGAATTAGCAGACAGATTAGAATTTGATCATTTTGATCAGGCACAGGATTTCTTTCAGGAAATGAATGAATTTCATAATAATACGCGACTCTGGGTTTTAAAGGGTCATACCCCGAATGAGATTATGGAAGAAGAGCGTAAACACCTGCGTCCACTACCCAAAAAAGGATATAAGTCCAGATCTCGCGGGGATGAGACAGTTGTCAAAGAGGAAAAAGTTGGCCGCAATGATCCCTGTCCCTGCGGCAGCGGTAAAAAGTATAAGAAGTGCTGTCTGGGGAAAGACTAGAGCAATCCCTGTTTTTTAAGAATTTTAACTCTTCTTTTTGCTTCTAAATAAATATTTTGTCTGCTGCCAATAATAATCATTAAACATATTTTATTATCTTCTAAGATTTTAAAAATAGCTCGATACTGGCCGTCGTTTAATGAAAAATTAAAGCTTCTTAAGCCTTTTAGAGTTCCTGAAAGCGATTTGCTTTTTTCAATTGGATTATTTTCTAAAGCAATAATTTTTTTAATCGCTTTTTCTTTTTGATGTTTAAGACTTTTTAAGTCATCTTTTACTGATTTAATAATCTCAATTGAATAATCACTCATCTAGATTAATCCCTTCTTCTTCTGCAAAATCTCTTAGATTTTGTGTGTGTCCATCTTTATATTCTTTTTCTGCATAGGCAGCTAATTCTACCAGAGGATCTTCAATAGCTCGGGTTAATTCTACCCTACCCGGGCTTAAATTCATAAAAAGTATGTCACCTGATTTAATATCTGCTTTTTTGCGCGCTTCTTTAGGAATTGTAATTCTGCCTCTAGAATCTACTTTTACTACTAATTTATCACTCATTTTATCACCACCTTGAATTTTATGGGTTCTACCCACATATTAATTATATTATAAGCTAATAATTTAAGCAAATATAAGAGTGAAAAATAAATAGAGATATATTTAGACAAGAATTATTTGAACATATGTATTGAAAGATTACCATAAATTAATTCTGGCAGTATCGATGTTAATTGAAAACAACTTTCTAGGGGAAGCTATAGTAACTGGAGTTTTTAATCAAAAAGAGATAGGAAATGCACTTAACTTACTTCAGAGTGTTCTGGAAAAAGGCATAAAAACACCTCTATTTTGAAGGTTATCAGTATTATTTCGTTCAGGATGAGCAGGGAGAAAATATTGGTTTTCTGGCCTTTTATCCAAAAGAAGAGTCAATGTATTTGAGCAAATTTTATCTTAAAGAAGAAGCTCGGGGAAAGGGCCTCTCCAGAAAAATGCTTGATTTTGTGGTTGAAGCTGCCAGAAGAGAAGGGCTTACCTCAATCAGGCTGAATGTTAACAAAAATAATAGTGCAGTTAAGGCCTATCAAAAGCTTGGTTTTATAAAAGTCGGCGAACGGAAAAAGGATATCGGGAAGGGCTTTTTTATGGACGATTTTGTTTTTGAATATAGAATAGATTATTCTTAAAAAATAAATTTATAGACCATAAATGCGGTTACTGCTATTATAAAAGCTAAAATTAAATAGGTTGAACTTTCTTTTTCCACAAAGATTCGGGTATCCCACCAGATTTTTGGCATTCTGATCAGGTCACTAAAGGTCCAAACTTCTCTGCGGCCGATGGCAAGAGTATATTTACCCTGCTGTTGTTCAGCTGAAAATACTGCCAGGTAGTAAGTGCCTGCTGCTGGAGCTGGAATTGAAAATTGCTGCCTCCTCCAGTAAGAAGTCATGGTGAACGGTTCAAAAAAGATTTCAGGATTAGCCTGATCATCTCTAACAATAATTATATTTTTGTCTGCTTCCAGTTTTAAAATAGAAATGATATAATTAGGATCATAACCGGCATAATTACTTTCTAATCCTGGACCAATCAGGGCCACATCCGGCCTGAAATCCTGATATCTTTCTATTTGAGGAATAACCAGGCTGAAGTAGATTTCTTCTCCCTGCTCAGCCTGAAAATGGTAGTAATCAACATCACCTGCACTATCTAATTGATTGTAGGCAGCCCAGGAAATCTGGTGGTCCTCAACAAATATTGGATTAACTTTGGTTGCAGGAGCAGAGGTGTCTATTGGTATATGAGCCAGTGCAGTTAATTTTAGGCTTAAAATTAAGATTAAAAGAATAAAGACTATTGAAAATGAATTTATCAAAATTTTCATTTTTATTCACCTCTTTAATTTTAATCTATATTTTAATTATATTGCTAAAAAAATTAAACTACAATAAAAAAATGCTTTCAAGAAATTATATTTTAGCAAAGTAATTTCTGATATTGTCTGTAAAGTCATTGACACATAAAATTTAATAAGGGGTGAAAAAATGAGTACATTGATCGTTTATGCCACTAAATATGGATGTACTGAAAAGGCCGTTAATAGGCTGGCTGATTACCTGGATGGAGAAACCCAACTGCTGAATCTGGGCAGTAGGGATAATAAAGTTATTAAGCTAGAAGAATATGATACAGTTGTGGTTGGAGGATCTATTTATGCCGGGAATATTCAGCAGGAAGTAAAAAAATTCTGTTCAGAAAATATTAATACCTTACTCCAGAAAAAATTAGGGCTATTTATCTGCTGTGGTATGAGTGAGAAAGCAGGGGAACAGCTGGAAAATTCATTTGACAAAAGACTGCTGGAACATTCACTAAGCAAAGGTTATTTCGGTTATGAATTTAATTTTGACCGGATGAACTTTGTTTCCAGATTTATGGTAAAAAAACTGGCCAAAGTCAAGGAAAACAAATCTGAGATTAAGGATGAAAATATTAAAGAATTTGCAGAAAAACTGCAGCGAGGTGAAGGCTAATGAAAACATTCTGGAAAGTAATTTTATTGCTAGTGATAATTATAATTTTCCTTGCTGGAGGTGGGCTTTTCTATCTGAGCCGCGGTCTTGATTCAGGCAGTCGGGTGCCAATTAATGAGGTTGACCTTTCAGCTCTGACTGATGGGACTTACACCGGCACCTATGAGGGTGGTAGATGGACAAATACGGTTAAAGTTACTATTAAAGACCACAGGATTACAGATATAGAAATAGTTGATGATCTTTTATTCTCGCAGCCCGAGGTAGTAGACAAAATTCTGGCCAGAGTTATAGATGAACAGAAAGTAAATGTAGATGTCATCTCCGAGGCAACTGTAAGCAGTAAAGCTTATTTAAAAGCGATTGAACTGGCTTTGAAGTAGATGCGATGAGCTAACTGATCACTTTAAGGATATAGTAGAACTGAGAAAACTAAAATACTACAACAGAATTGGTTTTAATGTCAATTATGCCGGTGGGCAGACGGTGATGCATCTTCATCAGCATATTATACCCCGCTATGAAGGTGATGTAGAGAATCCCAGAGGAGGAATCAGGAGGCTGAAAAAGCAGCTTGTTTATTATGAGGGCTAGAACACTAAAGACTATTTTTTTATAATTTCACCTTTTTTATAGTCAATTTCAGTATAATTAATCTCATTATCATTTATAGCTTGTCTAACATTATATTTAAAAACGGGATCAAATATTTTCATATCTGCTGAAGAGTATATTGCCTGTACCGGGCATATCATCTCACAATTAAAGCATAATTCACAGCTTTTTCCCCATTGGGGTCTTTTTTTGCTGTTTAAAATAATGTTATTTTGAGGACATTCTTTGACACATTTACCACAACCTGTACAGCTTTTTTTACTGAAAAAGAGTCTGGTGTAGATTTTATCTATAAGCCATCTTTTTGTTAATAAAGATTCAATATTGTAAATTAGATTCTTTTTATTTTTGCTTTTATAACTATAATTATTTTCTGAAGCTGTATTTTGCTGAAAAGATTCTATTAAGTAGCGGGTAAATTCTTTAGCCTGACTGATATCATCTTTGTTTGGGCGGCTTTCTGATAAGAGAACTCCTTCTTTTAAATATCCCAAATATTTATCTTCACCCCTGGCAGCATAGAAACCCAGATTAACTGTATTTTTTTCTTTGAGTATTTTTCTTATCTGAAAAGGCACATTAAAATAATAGCTGCCATAACTAATAAAAGAAAATACAGCTTTATTATTTAAGTCTGGCAGAGACTTCAGATAATCTTCTACTATAAAAGGCAGTCTAAAATAATAAACAGGGCTGCCAAATCCAATTAGATCATATTCTTCTAAATGATCAACCTTCTCATCTTTAATATTTTTTAATTTTAGATACCATTCATGGGCAGCCAGTTCCTCGCCGATAGCTTCAGCGACTTTTCTGGTAGAATTTGTTTGGGAAAAATATAAAATTAAGCATTTCACTTTAAAAACTCCTTTTCCTATTTATCTTTAATTAACTGATATTTATAATATTAGTTGTATCTAAATAGAATCCTGCAGGAAAAATTATCTAAGTATATTTTGTTATTCATTAACTTCTGTGTTAATCTATAATTACAATTTAATAAATCTAATCTTATTAAGAGTGGTGGAGGGAACGGACCCGGTGAAACCCAGCAACCCCCGTCAGAGAAGGTGCTAATTTTCGCAGCAGTTGTGCTGAAAGATAAGAAAAGATGCTGATGATTATTTATGAGCTCTTCTCTTATTGAGAAGAGTTTTTTTAATGTTTAAAAAAGGAGGTTTAAACTATGACATATACTACTGGTCTGACAGTTTTTAATACTGCTCCAGGTGAAAAAGAAGAAATGTACTTTAATGTCTGTGACAGTAAATGTGAAGTAAAAAGAAATACTTTAGGCTATAAAGATTTTGGCTCAGCCATGGCTAAAAAGAAGACAAGATTTGATCAGTTTCTCTGTCCTCATGCAGAAGAAGAGTGGCATCAAAAGCTTGAAAAATTAGTTAAGCAGAAAAGAGAAAATCACAGCACAAAAATTGATCAAATGCTGCAGGAAGAGATTGAAGAAATTAAGGCTGAGCATCTAGGATAACTTTCAGCCGGGTCTACCTCTCTAATATTAAAAAATAATATTAGGAGATGATTAAATGTTATTAGAACTACAGAAAGACATTGCTGAATTGGAGAAGGAATATAAAGAACTGAAGTTATTTGAAGTAGAATTAAAATTGATAGAAGTTGAAATGAAAGTAGTTAAATTATTAAATGGTAAGAAATTTTTAGTTAAAGCTCCTGTTGAAGAATTAAAAAATGATATAAAAAGAATTAAGAATGAACTCTATAATTTAAAAGCTGAAGAACTTGATAGTTCAATAAAAGAAATCAAAGATAAAATTGATTATATTATTGATGGACAGATGACATCTGAAATTGGTGGAGCAGGTATTTATTTTAGAAATATGAGAGAGGCAGCCAAAAAGAAAAGAGAAAAAAGAAAAGCTAAATAAAATATTATATTTGCTACAATTTACAAATAATGGTATAATATTTATATTATCATTGAACTTAAGCTTTAAGTTATGGTAAAATATATTTAGAAGGGAAAATTGCCGTGCCTGAAAAATCAAATACACCTCATGATGATTTCTTTAAGAAGACCTTTGGCAGATTAGATATCACAAGGAATTTTCTGCAGAGTTATCTTCCGCAAAACTTGAGAGAATTTGTTGATTTCAGTGAACTTGATCCCAGACCGGTTTCTTATGCTGGAAAGAGCAGTTATTATTCTGATTTACTGTTTAAATCAAATCTAGATGATAAAAAATATGGAGTTTATTTTCTTTTTGAGCACAAAAGTTATAATGACAGATGGTCGGTAATGCAGATATTTAATTATTTAGCTAAAATCTGGATGCGCGAAAAACGAAGTAAAGGAGTTAAAAATTTATCTTTTATAATTCCAATTTTATTTTACCATGGAGGTAATGGAAGACTTGTAATAAAAAATTTTGCTGATTATTTTGATCAGAATATAATAGAGAAATATGATTTAAATAGGTATCTTCCTGATTTTGAAGCAGTATTTTATGATTTTTCCAATGATTCTAATTTAAAATTATTAGGAGATAGAAAAGTAAGATTAACATTAAAATTTTTTATGATTGCAAAGATAAAAGATATTAAAATTGTTTATGAAGAAATAATCTCTTATGTAATTAGCGAAAACAGTGTTGATAAGGATATTTTTTATTTGGGAGTAAATTATATTGCTGATAGTAGAGAGGAATTTGATTATTATCTATTGGGAGAAAAATTAAAATTGAATGGTATGAAAAAGGAGGGCGATATTGTGGTATCAGCAGCTGATAAATTAAGACTGGAAGGTTTAAGAATTGGGGAAGAAAAAGGTGAACGAGAATTATTTAAGAAATTAATTCGTGGTAACTTTCCCCAAACAAATGAAGAAATAATACATTTAATAGATAAAGTTGATATTAAAAAAATAGAAGAATTGAGTGAAAGAATTTCCAGGATTAAAAATATAAAGGAGTTAGAATATTATTTAAAACAATAGAAAATTGAATTTATTCATACTGACCCTTCTCATTTGAGGAGGTTTTTTTTGCATTTATACACTAGTTCGCGACATAAGACTGTCAGAGCAATATGTTAGATTAAATAAAAAGCTCAAATGCAGGAAATCACCAACATTTAACGAATGATTATAATTAGGAAATAAAAGTTATTGATAGAAAATATTTATGACAAAATATGACTTAAATCGACAGAATATTTAGAATGAGGTGGTTTAGAATGCAGAGTAATTTCTCTTTTTTAAAAGAAAAGTGGTCAAGTTTAGCAGAAATAGCTGAGCTGGCAGAAGAAAACTTATATCAGGATCCAAACACTACAATTGTTAAATTGAGGATGTTTACTGAGCAGATTGTAGATTACATATATGCTTATGATAATTTAGAGGAGCCTGAAGAAAATAGTTTTTTTAATAAATTAGGATTGCTGGAAAGAGAAGAATTAATTCAGGGTGAAATAAAAGGTGTATTTCATACTTTAAGAATTGAAGGAAATAAAGGTGTGCATGAGTCCTTGGATTCAACTCAAACTGCTAAAACTCTGCTTTCTTTAGGCCATAAACTTGCTGTCTGGTTTATGCAGCTTTATGGAGACTGGAATTTTGAAGCAGCTGAATTTAAACTCCCTAAGAAAAATGATGAAAAAAGAATAGACTTAGCAGCACTTGAAATGAAATATGACAGTCTGATTGAAGAACTTCAGCAGGAAATAGATAATTTGAAAAAAATTCAGGTCAGTCAGGAATTAGCAAGCAGAAAAGAAAAAAGTAAAAAAATTAGCAGTAATTTAGTTTTTAATACTGATGAAGATAACATCATTAAAATTAATAAAGATAACAGTATAGAAATTAGTTCAGAATATAAATTTATAACCACTGATACTATTGAAGATCAGGACGAAGCTTATAAAAATTCTTGGGATGCTGTTAGAAGAGCTTTTAGCGGCAGACAGTGTCTTGCCTACTGGCGTTATCCACTCTTTTCAAAGCGGGGAGAAAAACATAAAGAACCAGATATCACAATTATTGATAAAGATTTGGGAGTTATAATCTTAGAAGTTATAGATATAACTATAGATGAATTAGCCAATGCTCAGTCTGATCGTTGGGATTTCAAAAACGGCAGCAGTCAGGAAGTAATTGATACAGTTGAAGATAATTTATATGAACTAAAAGGTTTGTATCAGGGAAATAGAAATTTAAGAAGAATCAAAGAAAGTTCAGCAGTTATTCTACCAGAGATAAATAAGGAGCAGTGGCAGGATCGAAACTTTGATGATCAAAGAATAATTTTCAAAAACCAGCTGACCCCGAAGAAATTTTTAAACAGACTTGGAGAAATTGATACTTTAGCTGGGAATGATACATTAAGTAGTGATGCCTGGAATGATATATTAATGATTTTAACAGGTCAGATTACTTTTGCTGAAAAGAAAGATTTTAAAAATAATATTGAAAAAGATAAAGCATCTAATTTAATTGATAAATTGTTCGGAGTATTTAAGAAAAATAAATCAAAGAATAAGGAAATGAAAACTAGAGGACAAATTAAAGATATTATAAAATCTGATTTATTTGAAGTAGACATGCAGCAGGAAGTTATTGGGAAAACTATTCCACCTGGTCCACAGAGAATTAGAGGAATTGCCGGTTCAGGGAAAACTGTTCTTTTAGCTCAAAAAGCTGCCCACATGCATTTAAAGCATCCGGACTGGAAAATAGCTTTAGTCTTTTTTACCCGCAGTCTGTATGACAGTGTAATTGAAGAGGTTAATAAATGGCTGAAAAGATTTAGTAATGGCAAAGTAGAGTATGATCCAGATAATAATGATCATTTACAGGTACTACATGCCTGGGGTGCAAAAGATCAACCTGGGTTTTATCGAGTGTTATGTAAGGCGCATGATATCAAACCATTGAGTGCTCGGAGAAAAAAGCTTGTAGATGGAGCACCAAATGAAAAATTAGTTCATGCCTGTAAATTTCTTTTAGAAGATGTTGATCAGATACAAGAAGTTTATGATGCAGTCTTAATAGATGAAGCCCAGGATTTAGTAGTTGATAATGAAGAAATAAAATATGAAGGTAAGCAGCCATTTTACTGGCTTGCCTATCAGAGTTTAAAGACAATAGATGAAGATAAGGATAAACGCTTGATCTGGGCCTATGATGAAGCTCAGAGCCTTAATTCTTTAAACATACCGACTGCACCACAACTATTTGGAGATGAAGCTCATTTTAAACGATTAGTTAGTGGTTTCCATCCTGGAGGTATCAGAAAAAGTGAGATAATGAATAAATGTTACAGAACACCTGGCCCAATTTTAACTGCCGCGCATGCAATTGGGATGGGGCTTTTAAGAGAGGATGGGATGCTCAGAGGCTATACAACTCAGGAAGATTGGGAAAATATAGGTTATGAAGTAAAGCAAGGTAGTTTTAATCCGGTAGGGCAGAAGGTTGTCTTACATCGAGCAGATGAAATGACTCCCAACCGAGTGCCTGAATTGTGGCCGAACGATATTATAAAGTTTAACAGCTATAATACTCGTAAAGAAGAATTAAATAATTTAGTAGAAAAAATTAAATATAATATAGAGGTTGATGGTCTATTACCAAGCAGAGATATATTAGTAATTGCACTTGGTAATAATAAAGAAGCATTCAAACTAAAAGTTGAGGCTGCCAGAAAATTAAAAGAGGAAGGCATTGATATCTTTATACCTAAAGCTTTAAAGAATAATATTCTTTATCCAAACTATCCTAATGTAGATCCTAATAAATTCTGGAATGATGGGGGAGTAACCTTTACCACAACTTATAGAGCTAAAGGTAATGAGGCCTATATGGTTTATGTAATAGGGTTAGATAAAATTGCAGAAGATGAACGCAACTTTGCTTTGAGAAATCAATTGTTTGTGGCTTTAAGCAGAACTAAAGGTTGGTTAGAAGTAAGTGGAGTTGGCAATTTTTCATTTTATGAAGAATTTAAAAATGTAATTAAAAGTGGAAATACTTTTGAATTTGTTTTTCAAAGACCTCTTTTTGAAAAGAAGGTTAAAGCAGCCAAAAAGAAAGAAAAAAATTCTGAAAAAGAAAAAGTTCAAAAAGAAGAGATTAAAGAAAATAATCCTCAATTAATGATAGTCGAAGAAGAATTAGATAATGAATTTGAAGATTATGAAGATGAATTTGATATTTCTGATATTGTAGAATATTTCGATGGTCGAACAGGAAAAGTGCAAGATATTGAAAATGATATATTAATTGTATTTAATGAATCAGGTAAAATCGAAAAATGGAAGATGAAAGATGTTGAATTGATTAGGCCTGGTTGATATTTATATTAATATGACGTATTTTGACATTATTCTGGTAGTAATTACAATTTCAGTTATGATTGCTGCTTTCATCATAACTCTAAAAATCCAGAAATCAAAATAATACTTTTATTGAACAAAGAAGCTTATATAATATATTAGATAAATAACCGACATCTAAAGTGATGTTTCAAACTCATGTAGAAAGGACTAATAAATATGCTAATTCAGGCAACAGCTAAATTAAGAAATGAGTTAAATTTTAAAAAAAGAAAGACCGGATTTGTTTTCCTGGCATGCTAATTTTCTTAGAATTAATCGGAGAAAAACAGTAGTTTTAGTTAATGATGCCTGTGACTATTCTGTAATCTTATATGGCATGAAAAAAGATGATTTTAATAATTTTAACGAGCGGGTCAAAGAAGGAATAAGAAAAACTTTTGAACAGGAAGGAATTAAAGCAAGTTTAATAGAAAAATATTTATCTCAATTTGAAGATTTCTATTTCACAAAAGCAAAAGATAGAAGTTATATAGCTAGAATGAATAATTCCTGTAAAATGACTAAAAGATTTGCAGATCGATTTAGTGAAAATGAAGTTAAACTTAAAGATGTTCTACCAGCCAGAATTAAATATATTTACGATTATGGTGATAACTGGCATCATTATATTGAAACTGAAGAGATTATAGATGATTATAAGTCAAATAAGCCGACACTTTTGGATGGTGAAGGAACTGCACCACCTGAAGATGTAGGAGGAGTTGGTGGTTTTAGTGAATTTATGCAAATAATCAACAATCCAGATGATGAAGATTATGAATCTATGCTGGAGTGGGCTAAAATCCAGAGATTTAAAGAATATGATTCAGAAAAGATAAAATCTGAGCTTGAAAGTTATTTTTAATATATATCGATTTAGGAAGTTTAATTTTTATGAAAGGCAAATGCAATATTTGTGGGAAAGAATATACTCAATCAGGAATGTCCAGACATTTAAAATCCTGTTTAGAAAAGCATTATGATAAAATAATTGCAGAAGACAAATCTCAAAAAAGCTTATATTATCATATTTATGTCAAAGGTACACACAGGTCAGATTACTGGCTGCAGCTGCAGGTCAAAGAAGATGCTAAATCAAGTGATCTTGACAAGTTTTTACGTGATATCTGGCTGGAATGCTGCAATCATCTGAGTGAATTTGAAATTAATGAGCAGCGATTTACTTCCAGTGGAATTAATATGAGTAAAAAAATCAAAGATGTTTTAAGTGAAAAAATTAAATTTCATATACCTATGATTTTGGTTCTTATACTAAATTAGATATGAATGTAGTTAATGTATTTAAAGCAGAGGAAAGAAAAGATAAGATTAGTGTTTTGGCAAGGAATAATCAGCCTGAAATCAAGTGCAGTCACTGTGATAACCCTGCTGAATATATCTGTCCGGATTGTATTTACAATGGTCTTGGTTGGTACTGCAGTGATTGTCTTGATAAACATGAAGAAAATAATTGTATGTGGGATTCCAAGAATCTTTTACCAGTTGTTAACTCACCCCGAGTTGGAGTTTGTGCATATACTGGCAATAAAAAAGATAACGTCAAATAAAATATGATAGTTACCATAAAATGTAAGTAAATAGTAATAGAGTATCACTAATTTTAATTATAATAAAAATCTTAAGAATG
>NZ_QPJF01000034.1:0-29501 GCF_003337665.1 Halanaerobium sp. ST460_2HS_T2 | reverse complement strand
TAATTCCAATTATAAGGAGTTTTTCTATTTTAAGCAAGTATTTTCGCTGAAAATAGAACTTGACATTTATTAAATATTTTTATGCAATGCTAGTGTTAATTTCTATTATTTTTACAGTAAGGACAATTATTATAGACCCAATAATATCCGAAGGATAATGTACTCCCACCATAATTCTTGTCAGAGCAGTTATCACCGCCATTATAGTCATTAAAATGCCCAGCTCTAAGCTAATATTTAAAACAGCAAGCGAAATAATCAATGAACTTGCTGTGTGGGTACTGGGAAAAGAGTGGTCCTCTCTCTGCTCAACGAGGCTTTTTAACTTAAACTCTGCAAAAGGACGCTGGCGATTATATAAAGTTGGAATAACTTTAACTATCAGATATACAGCAGCCGGAATCAGTATAAAAGCTTTGAGTCTGGCATCTTTGTTATAAATGAGCCAACCACCAACCGCAAAATAGATCACGGAAAAAAACTTAGAAGAAAATTTTGTAATAAAAACTGCCAGCTCTGAAATCATTTCATGGCTGACAGTAAAATAATAGAGTACAAAAAATATTTTTTGATCAATTTTTTTTAACATAATAATTGCCTCTTAACTTTCCTGCCCCTTTAGAAAAATCAGCTTTTGATACTCTAAAAAGATTATTACTTTTCTAATTCACTACTTTAATCAGAATATACAAAGAGATTATCAATAATATAATTTATGAACTCAATCGGAGTAACTTTTTTTAATACACTATAGAGAGATTATCACCTCTTTATTTTATGAATTCAATCGAAGTAGATTTTTAAACTTTATATTAGAGAGATTATCAACAGTATAATTTGTGAATTCAATCGAAGTAACTTTTTTGGGAATTAAATGCGTATAGATTTTTCAAAATACACTCAAACTCCACAGCTACATTAGAAAAATCAGCCTTTAATTCATCAAAAAAGTGTTAGCGGAGATTGTAACAAATTATACTGTTGATAAGATCAGACATTAAACCTAAAGTGGCAGATATCTCCATCCTGCATTATATAATCCTTACCTTCAAGGCGCAGCAATCCTTCTTCTCTTGCCTCAGCCATTGATCCCACTCGTTTTAAATCTTCAAAACTTACAATTTCAGCTCTGATAAAACCTTTTTCCATATCACTGTGAATCCGACCTGCTGCCTGAGGTGCTGTCGAACCTTTTTCTACTGTCCAGGCTCTGCATTCTTTTTCTCCTGCAGTTAAAAAAGTAAGCAGGTTTAATAATTCATATCCGGCTTTAATTACTCGATCCAGCCCGGAATCATTAAGTCCTAATTCTTCTAAAAACATATCTTTTTCGTCTTCATCAAGTTCTGCAATATCAGCCTCAATTTTAGCGCTAATTTCAACCACCTTGGCACCATCACGCTCAGCGTGTTCTTTTACATCTTTGACTAATTCATTCTGACCGGTATTAATATCTTCTTCATTAACATTAGCCAGATAAATAATAGGTTTAGCACTTAATAACTGCAATTCTTTAACCAGTCTCTCTCCAGTTTCTGAAAGATCAAGCTGACGAATATTTTTTCCTTCTTCCAGAGCAGCTGAAATTTTCTCCAGTGATTCAACTTCCCTGAGATATATTTTATCTCCACTTTTAGCCTGTTTTTTAGATTTTTCCAGTCTTTTTTCTACTTGAGTTAGATCAGCCATCATTAATTCTGTATTAATAATATCTATATCTCTATCCGGAGAAATTTTACCATCAACATGGGTTATATTTTCATCATCAAAACAACGTACCACCTGAGCAATAGCATCTACTTCTCTGATATGAGCTAAAAATTTATTGCCCAGACCTTCTCCGCGACTCGCCCCTTCCACAAGTCCTGCTATATCAACGAATTCAATCACTGTTGGAGTTTTCTTTTCAGGCTGATATTTTTCTGCCAGCCAATCGAGCCGCTCATCCGGTACAGGTACAACACCAACATTAGGATCGATTGTGCAGAAAGGATAATTTGCTGCATCAGCTCCAGCTTCTGTCAGAGCATTAAAAAGAGTCGATTTGCCTACATTCGGCAGTCCAACGATTCCTATTTTCATTTAAAAATCTTCCTTCCTCAATAATTAAAGTTTTTTCTTAACGCTTTTTTCAAATTTATTTCTTGGTAACATAATTACTCTCTCACAGGTCTCACATTTGGCTTTAAAATCCATGCCAACCCTTATAATTTCCCAGGTTTTACCCCCACAGGGATGTGTTTTTTTAAATTCTACCCTATCACCTACTGAATAATTTTTCGGCATTTAAAGACCCCTTCCTATAATAGACTTAACCAGCAGTAATATTTACTAAAAATATAATTAATTATATTTTTAAACCTATGTTAAAAGAAAATAAAGAATAGTAATTAAAGTGATTACTAAAAAGATAACAAAAAGACAGCCTGGATCCTTATAAAAAGGCTTATCGGCATTTAAATGATAGCTGAAACTTCCTCTTTTTCTTGCCTTTTTTAGATATTTAATAGATTCCGAATAATTCCCTTCTTCACAATAAATTACACCTAAATTATTATAGGCAGGTCCATAATCCTCATCTACTTTAATCGCTTTCTGATAAAGTTCTTTGGCTCTCTTTGAATTACCCAATTCTCTAGCTATACTTCCCAGATTGGTAAGAGCAGGAGCAAAGTCTGGATCCTGCTGCAGTATTCTATTGAGCAGTGATTGAGCCTGATTAAAATCTTTTTTATAAATATGAATAACGGCCTTTTTATTAAGAGCAGGCACAAAACCGGGTTTTTCTTCTAAAAACTGATCAAGCAGATTTTCAGCTTTTTTTCGTCTCCCCTTTTCCATTAGTTCAACACATTCCTGGTAAAGTTTTTTATTTTCTTCTTCCAGCTGATTTTTATAAATTTCTTCTCTCATTTTTACCCCCACTTTTAATTAACTTCAATTTAATATTATATCATATAGATACCTAAAACTGCAAAAATGGCCCTCAACAGGGCCATTTTTAAATATCTTTTTTTATGTCCAGGAAATTATACCTAATATTTTTTGGGGATAAAATTTTTAGTTTCATAATTTCCGATATCAACATAATATTACCTTAATGTATTAAAGATATCCTGAGGATATTTTATTCTTACATTTATTACCAGTGTAAATCAGGATTTCTAGCAGCTTCTGTTTCATTTAGTTTTCTAACAATGGTGGAATGCGGTGCATTTTTTACTATTTCAGGATTCTCTTTTATTTCCCGGGAAATAGTTAGCATTGTCTCTACAAAATGATCTAGAGTGCCTATGTTTTCAGTCTCTGTTGGCTCTATCATCATTGCTTCCTTTACTACAAGTGGGAAATAGATAGTAGGAGCATACTGATCATAATCCAGTAATCTTTTCGCTATATTTAAAGTCGAAGCTCCTTCTTCTTTCTGACGGCTGCCAGATAGAACAAACTCATGCAAGCTATCTTCAGCATATGGAAGCTCAAAATCATTTTTTAGCTTTGCCTTTAAATAATTAGCATTTAAAACAGCATTTTCGGTTGTCTCTTTTAGGCCGCTGCCACCTACAGTTTTAATATATGACCAGGCTCGGAGCATAACTCCATAATTCCCATAAAAACTGTGGACCTTACCAATTGATTTTGGGCGCTGATAATCCCAGTAATATTTTTCTTCATCTTTTTTTAATAAAGGCTTCGGCAGATAAGGAGCTAAAAAGTCCTTAACACCAACAGGTCCAGATCCAGGGCCTCCTCCTCCATGAGGAGTTGAAAATGTTTTGTGAAGATTAAAATGCATTAAATCAAAGTCCATCAGTCCCGGCTTGGCATAACCCATAATTGCATTCATGTTTGCACCATCATAATATACCAGACCACCAACTTCATGAACCATCTCAGTTATCTTTAAAATATCTTCTTCAAAAATACCAAGTGTATTTGGATTGGTCAGCATCAGTGCTGCAGTTTTTTCATCCAGAGCCTCTGCCAGCGCATCAAGATCAACCATCCCCCTCTCATTTGAGGCAATTTCAACCACATCAAAACCAGCCATTGCTGCACTGGCCGGGTTGGTTCCGTGAGCTGAATCAGGAACAATCACCTTAGTCCTTTCTTCTTCACGATCTGCAAAATACTTTTTAACTATTAAAAGCGATGTGAATTCCCCATGAGCCCCTGATGCCGGTTGCAACGTTATCTCATCCATAGCACTAATTTCTGCCAGATCAAGTTTTAACTGGTACAACAACTCCAGAGACCCCTGCAGCTGTTCTACAGGCTGGTAGGGATGAATATTTGTTAAACCTGAAATTCTGGCCACTCTTTCATTTCTTTTGGGATTATATTTCATCGTACAGGATCCAAGGGGATAGATACCCGAATCAACACCATAATTCATCTCACTTAAAGCTGTATAATGTCTAACCACATCAACCTCACTTACTTCCGGCAGCTCTAAATCTTCTCTTAAGTAATCAGCTAAATTTTCGGCAAGATTGCTTTTTTCCACCTCAAGCGGAGGTAGAGAGTATCCTTTTCGTCCCGGACTGCTGTAATCTTTTATTAATTTTTCCTCCACTTAAAGCACCTCCAGTTTTTCTACTAATTTATCCATTTCTGTTTTTGTTCTTTTTTCAGTAACACAGACTAAAATTCCTTCACTGCCAAGCTCTTTTAGGTCATAACCGGCAATTATATCAGACTTCATTAGCTCATTAATTAATTCTGTACTGTCTTTTTCAGATTTTAAAACAAATTCATTAAAAAAATTCTCTTTATTTAAGACCTGATAACCAGCCAGCTGATCAAGTTTAGCAGCTAAATAGTGTGCTTTATGATATGACTGTTCTCCTACTTCTTTAAGACCTTCTTTGCCCATTGTTGAGAGATAAATTGTAGCCATTAAAGCATTTAAAGCTTCATTAGTACAGATATTAGAAGTTGCTTTTTCGCGGCGAATATGCTGCTCTCGGGTCTGTAAAGTTAAAACAAAACCCTCTTTACCTTCAACATCAGTAGTTTTACCAACAATTCTACCAGGAAGCTGTCTTAACATCTTCCTATCATCCCGACAGGCCATAAAACCAAGGTTTGGTCCCCCATAATTAAGACCGCTGCCCAGACTTTGAGCTTCTCCCACTACAATATCAGCTCCAAAATCGGCGGGAGCTTTTAATAAGCCAAGTAAAATTGGATTAGCTATTATTAACAATAAAGTCTTTTTGTTATTTTTTACTATCTTTGAAATTGATTCCATTTTTTCGATAGAACCATAAAAATTTGGATACTGAAGCACAACTACAGCTGTTTGATTATCAATTTTTTCCTCAATTAAAGCGGGATTAATAATTTGATTTTCACTTTCTAAATCAATAAAATCAAGATCTACCCCTGAACCATAAGTTTTTATAACTTCTCTGTAGGCAGGATTTATTGTATCCGGTAAAATAACCCGTGCTTTTCTTGTTATTCTGGCAGCCATAGTAACTGCTTCTGCTGCTGCTGAACCTCCATCCAGCATTGATGCATTAGCAATTCCCATACCTGTTAGATCACAGATCATGCTCTGATATTCATAAATGGCTTCCAGAGTCCCCTGACTCAACTCTGCCTGATAAGGTGTATAGGCTGTATAAAACTCCGAACGAGAAATTAATGCATCAATTATTCCGGGAACATAGTGATCATAGGCTCCAGCCCCCAAAAAAGAAATCTGTTGATCAAGGCTTTTGTTCTTAGCTGCCTGTGCCTGAGCCTTTCTCATTAATTCCATCTCAGAAATTCCTGCTTTGATTTTTAATTCATCATCTGCTGCTACTGCTTCTGGTATCATCTGAAAAAGATCTTTAACTTCTTTTATTCCAATCTCCTTCAGCATTTTGTTTTTTTCTGCTGCTGTATTGGAAATATAGTCCATGCTTATTCCTCCTCTATGAATTCAGCATACTCCTCAGCAGATAAAAGTTCATCCAGTTCGGAATCATCAGCCGGATCAACTTTAATTAGCCATCCTTCACCATAGGGGTCATCGTTAATAAGTTCCGGATTATCAAGTAAATCTTCGTTAACTTCTATTACTCTGCCGCTAACCGGTATAAAAGTGTCAGAAACAGCTTTAACCGACTCTAAAACCCCAAAGCTATCATCTTTATCGAATTCTTCGTCAACTTCTGGTAATTCTACAAAAACAATATCACCCAGTTCCTCCTGCGCAAAATCAGTAACTCCGATTACCAGATAATCTTCTTCTTCTCTAACCCACTCATGGTCCTCCGAATAATATAAATCGTCTTTTACACTCATTTTTATTCCTCCTTTTGATTTTTAATACAGAATCCAATTGCTTTAATTATTATATTTATAGTCCTAAACAAAAGGACCTTTTACTACCTCAGCTTTAATTTTTCTGCGCCTTACTTTAATTTCAATTTGACTGCCAGCTTCTGTATAATCATTATTTATATAAGCAAGACCTATTCCTGTTTCTAAAGTTGGTGAATAACTTCCACTGGTTACTTCTCCAATTTTTTCTTCACCCACATAGACTGGATAACCATGGCGGGCTACACCTCTACCCTGAATTATAAATGGAGTTAATTTCCGCTGACAGCAGTCTTTTTTAATCTCACTCAATCTATTTTTACCGATAAACTCTTCTTTATTTATTGAAACTGTCCAGCTTAATCTGGCTTCAAAGGGGTTGGTGCTTTCATCTATATCATTACCATAAAGAGCATACATTTTTTCAAGTCTAAGAGTGTCTCTGGCCCCAAGGCCACAGGCTTGAAGTCCATAATCCGATCCTGCTTCCATCAACTCTTTCCACATTTTTTCAGCTGCTTCAGGATCAAAATATAGTTCATAACCAAGTTCTCCCGTATAACCGGTTCTTGAGATTATCATATTAACCCCGGCAACTTTAGCCTGCCTAAATCTATAGTAATCAATACTGTTTAAGTCGATATCTGTTAATTCTGTCAGTATTTTTTTCGAATCCGGACCCTGAAGAGCCAACATTGCATACTGTTCCGAAAGATTTTCAGCAGTTGTTCCTTCCAGCAGGTGTTTATTTATCCATTTAAAGTCCTTTTCAATATTAGAAGCATTTACAACCAGCAGATACTGGTCTTCCTGCAGACAGTAAACCAGTAGATCATCAATTATTCCTCCATCTTCTTTACAGATAGGCGTATATAATATTTTACCCTTTTCAAGTTTGTTTAAATCATTTGTTATAATATGCTGCAGTGATTTAAATGCATTCTTACCTCTAACAAGAATCTCTCCCATATGTGAGACATCAAAAAGACCACATTTTTTTCTGACAGCTTTATGTTCTTCAATAATCCCAACATATTCTACTGGCATTTCCCAGCCACCAAAATCAGTCATCTTTGCTCCCATATCCTTATGTATCTGATTGAGCGGAGTTTTTTTCATTAATTTATCCCCCTTTTTATGAGTTAAAAAGCAAAAACAGGAAGTCGGAAACTAATCCGACTCCCTGTTCATAAACTATCAAAAAATGTCCAGAGTTACGTCCAGCTGAATTCTTTTTGCCTGAGAGTTTCGGTTCCCCTTGCTCCTTCGGCGCCACTATGGTCTCTCATTCAGCCTTCACCCGTTTTATTTAATTCTATGTATTAATTATATATTATTTTTTTAAATATTGCAAAATTAAAATACAAATGCTGTTAGAAAAATAGCAACCAGCAGTGCCGGCAGTAAGTTTCCGGTCTTAATCTTACTAACGCCCAGCATATTTAAACCGATAGCTGTAATTAAAAGTCCTCCGCTGGCTGTCATTATCCGAATCATGTCTTCAGTCAAATATACAGCTGCCCAGCCCGCTGCTAAGGTGATACTCCCCTGATAAATTAGTATCGGAATAACTGAAAAAGCAACTCCTATCCCTGTGCTTGCAGCAAAAGCAATTGAAGTTATCCCATCCAGCAGGGATTTTGTAAATAAGATACTGGGATCTCCATTAAGACCATCCTGAATTGATCCCATAATTGCCATTGCCCCAACACAGTAAATTAAACTGGCCTGAACAAAACCCTGTACAAAAAGGTCATCTTCTCCCCCAAATCTTTCTTTTAAATGTTCACCAAATTCATTTAACCTTGTTTCTAACCCCATTAATTCTCCAATAACCGCACCAATCACCAGACTAAAAATAACCAGCAAAATATCTGGATCCTTTTCAATACTAAAAGCCATTTTCATTCCAATTAAAATTACAGCCAGACTAATCCCATGGATAACAGTGGTTTGAACTTTTTCGGGGAATTTGCCGCGAAAAAGCACTCCAATAGTACTTCCAGTCAGTACAGACGCCACATTAACTATAGTTCCTATCATTATATCACCTATCTACTCTCTTCTATATATATTTGTTTCACATGAAACACTACTTGATTTTTTTCATCAGATTATTTAATTTTTCAACACTATCAATTTCAATAGTCAATAAATTATTCTTCTTTCGCTGCTTAATTTTAACCTTTGTCCCTAATTTTTCCCCTAATTCCTCTGCTGCCTGCTGCCAGATTGGAGAAAGCTCACTGCTTTCTTTTTTCTTTTCTTTATTTTTTAGAGGGTTTTTAAGTTTTTCAACATAATTTTCTGTTTCCCGAACTGTTAAATCCTGAATTATTATGTTTTCACAGGCTGCAACCTGGGTCGATTCTTTTTCTAAAGATAAAAGAGCCCGGGCATGACCAATTGTTATTATTCCCCGTTCAAGATGATTTTTAACTTTATCAGCAAGCTTTAATAATCTTACCATATTTGAAACATTAGAACGACTTTTGCCGACCTGTTTTGCCAGATCTGCCTGAGTTATATCAAAATTATCCAGCATTTCCTTATAAGCCTTTGCCTCTTCAACCGGATTTAAATCCTCTCTCTGTATGTTTTCAATTAGCGCAATCTCAAGCATTTCCTGATCATCAAAATTTCTAATTACCGCTGGTATTTTATTTAACCCAACCAACTTTGAGGCCCGCCACCGCCTCTCTCCTGCTACAATCTGATATTTTTCTGCTTTTATCTTGCGTACTGTAATTGGCTGAATAACTCCTTTTTCCCTAATTGAGTTTGCCAGTTCCTTCAAAGCATCTTCATCAAAATTACTCCGCGGCTGAAAGGGGTTGGCCTCAATTTGATCAACAAAAATTTCTTCAACTCTACTTTGATCAACATTCTCCTCATTATTTATGAGCGCACTTAAACCTTTACCCAGTCTTTTTTTACTCAAGAGAGATCACTTCCTCTGCTAATTTTCTGTATGCTTCTGCCCCTTTTGAAGAGGAGCTGTAGTCTAAAATTGGTTTTCCAAAACTTGGTGCTTCACTTAAACGAACATTACGAGGAATTATCGTCTCAAAAACCAGTTTAGAAAAATAATCTTTAACCTCATCTATTACCTGCTCCGAAAGATTGGTCCTTGCATCATACATTGTCATCAAAACTCCTTCAATTCTTAAATCAGAGTTTAAGTTTTTGCGAACAAGTTCAATAGTGTTCATCAGTTGGCCCAAACCCTCTAGCGCATAATATTCACACTGAATAGGAACCATTACACTATCTGCAGCTGTTAGAGCATTCAATGTTAATAATCCCAGAGATGGAGGACAGTCAATAATAATATAATCATAATCCTGATCAAGGTTTTTTAATGATTTTTTAAGTCTGCTTTCTCTGGACATGATAGACACAAGCTCTATTTCAGCCCCTGCCAGCTCAATATTAGCAGGAATAATATCCAGATTCTGACTCTCGCTCTGCAAAATTGCTTTTGCAGGTGGCTCAGACTCGATCAATAGGTCATAGATTGTATATTCTACCTCCGACTTTTCGATTCCCAGGCCACTGCTTGCATTTCCCTGAGGGTCAATATCAATCAATAAAACTTTATTGCTTTTTTCTGCCAGGCCAGCACTCAAATTAACTGCTGTTGTGCTCTTGCCGACCCCACCTTTCTGGTTGACAATTGCAATTTTTTTAGCCATCATTTCACCTCTTTGTGAATATCATTTAATATTTCACTTTTTATTAGATAGTTTAATATAATATTCTATACTATCCTGTTCATCATTACGCTCATAATCCACCGTGATACCGGAATCTTTAATTTCTTTAATTCTTTTTTCCAGAGAATTTGCAAAAAGTCTCAGATCATCAGAAATATGCTTGATCTTCTTTTTTGCCTTTTTTGGCTGCTTTCTTTTTTTAATAAGTTTTTCAGCCTCTCTTACGTTCAAACCTTTACTGCTTATTTCTTCAACCACTGCTAGCTGTTCTGAAGCAGAGTCTAATTGCAAAAGTGCCCTGCCATGACGCTCACTTAAATCAGCTGTCAGAATTTTTTCTCTGATTTGAGAAGGTAAATTTAATAAGCGCAGTTTATTTGCAATTGTTGACTGACTTTTTGAAACTCTTGCCGCCAGTTCTTTCTGTGTTAAATTAAATTGATCTATAAGTCTTTGATAAGCATGTGCTTCTTCTAAAAAATTCAAATCTTTGCGCTGTAAATTTTCAATTAAGGCTATTTCTGCCATTTGTTGATCATTAAAATCTTTTATTACTGCCGGAATCATTTCCCTATTTAGAAATCTGGCAGCCCTGAGCCTTCTTTCTCCGGCAATTAGTTCATAACCATCCTCTTTTTTTCGGACTGTAATTGCCTGGATTAAACCAAAATTTTTAATCGAACTGGCAAGTTCTTCAATCTCAGCCTGATTAAATTCCTGACGGGGCTGAAATGGATTGACTTTAATTTTTTTTGTTTTTATTTCTACAATCTGATCCCTGTTTTTTTCATTTTCCTGATTAAAGAAAGGAATTTTCATTCATGATTACCCCCACATAAAAATATATTTCTCTAAATTACTTAAATATCCTTTATTAATATTTAAAATTTAAGCCAGAGTTAAGTTATTTCCTAAACTATTTCCCGGGAAATAACTTATAAGGGGCGTTTTTTCGGAATTCCAGCCCTGCGAGGAAATTTGACTGGAGTTTTAGAAACTTTTTCAACTATAACTAAATAACGTTCTGCCTCCAGTCCAGGTACATCAAGCTCTATAACCTCTTTTATTTGAGCCCCTAATGTTTTTAGCGCAGTCTCAGCTTCCTTTATTTCTGCTTTATATTCAGGACCTTTATAAAGATATGCAAGAGCCCCCACTTTTAAAAAAGGAACTGCATATTCGAGTAATACATTTAAAGAAGCCACAGCTCGTGAACAAACATAATCATAAGAAGCTCTCCATTCATCAATTTGAGCCAGATCTTCAGCTCGGCCGTGGCTGGCATCAATACCCTTAAGACCGAGTTTATAGATTAACTGGTTTAAAAAATTAACTTTCTTAGCTGAAGAGTCAAGTAAATAGAAACTGTCTCCTGGCAAAAATAGTTTCAAAACCATACCCGGAAAACCAGCTCCAGTTCCTATATCAAGCCATCTTTTTCGACCATCAAAATTAAGCTGCTTTAAAATAACCAGTGAATCTAAAAAATGTTTTTTAATAACAGCATCTGCTTCAGTTATTGTACTTAAATTATATTTTTTATTTTCTTTAATAAAGAAAAGATAATATTCCCACAGCTGTTCGAGCTGTTCACTGCTGTAGGAAATATCTAAAGCTTCAATTCCTGCTTTTAACTGCTTAATAAATTCATTTTTATTATTCTCCACTCTGCTCCTCCTTTTTAGTTCTATTATACTGCTCTAAATAAATCATCAGAGCAGAAATATCAGCTGGAGAAACACCAGAAATTCGGGACGCCTGACCAATCGAAAGAGGTCTAATCTTATTTAACTTTTCTCTCGCTTCAAGACGCAGGTTATCAAGCTGATTATAATCTAATTCTTCAGGTATTGTCTTTTCTTCCATTTTTCTAAACTGCTCAACCTGTGCCTGCTGGCGCTCAATATAGCCTTTATATTTGACCTGAATCTCTACCTGTTCCTGAACATCCTTCTTAATTTCCGGCAGGTCATCAGCAAAAAATTCAAGATCCGGATAAGAAATTTCTGGTCGGCGGAGTAATTTTTCCAGGCTGACCGGTTTGCTTAAGTTTCCGCTACCTAACTCTTCCAGTCTGGCTCTTACTTCTTTGGTAGGATTAACCTGATTTTCATCTGCTCGCAAATAATTTAAGGCTTTTTTTACTCCTTCCATTTTCTCCTGATAGTTATTATATCTCTGATCACTTACAAGACCAATTTTTCTACCAAGAGGTGTTAAACGTTGATCTGCATTATCCTGTCTTAATAACAGTCTATATTCAGCTCTAGAAGTCATAATTCGATATGGCTCCGGAGTTCCTTTTGTTACTAAATCATCAATTAAAACACCAATATAGGCCTGTGATCTTTTCAAAATTAATGGTTCTTTATCCTGAAGACTTAAAGCAGCATTGATTCCAGCAATCAAACCCTGACCAGCAGCCTCCTCATAACCGGAACTTCCGTTAATCTGTCCGGCTGTATAGAGTCCCTTTACTTTTTTTAGTTCCAGATCCAGTTTTAATTCTTCCGGATCCACACAATCATATTCAATTGCATAACCCGGTCTCATAATTTCTACATTTTCCAGGCCGGGTACTGTTCTTGCCATCTCAATTTGAACATCATAGGGTAAGCTGGTAGAAAGACCGGAAACATAGTACTCATCTGTTCCTAGGCCTTCCGGTTCAATGAACAACTGGTGCCTTCCTTTATCAGGAAATCGAACCACCTTATCCTCAATTGACGGACAGTAACGGGGTCCTACACCATCAATTACACCACTAAATAATGGTGTCCTCATTTTATTATCACTGATAATTTTATGAGTTTCTTCTGAAGTATAGGTTAAATAACACATTGCCTGTTCTCCAGTTAAAGGATCAGATTCAAAAGAAAAGCTTAATCCTTCCTCACCGGGCTGAGGCTCCATCTTTGAGAAATCCATAGATTTTTTACTTACTCTGGGGGGAGTCCCTGTTTTAAATCTTCTTAAATTAATCCCCAGCTCTTTTAGACTTCCCGAAAGTTTATTTGCAGGATACTGCTGATTAGGGCCAGCATTAAATTTAGCCTCACCAATTATAATTCTTCCTTTTAAAAAGGTTCCTGTTGTTAGTACAACTTTTTTACCCGGAAAAAATATACCGGTTTTAGTTACAACACCTTTAACTTCTCCATCTTCGACAATTATATCTTCTGCAATTTGCTGTTTTAAATCTATATTATCTTCCTGTTCCAGGACCTGTTTCATTCGTTTGTGATACTCATCTTTATCTGATTGTCCCCGCAGACCGTGAACCGCCGGCCCCTTACTTGTGTTAAGCATTCTAATTTGAATCATTGTTTCATCCATATTTCTGGCCATTTCTCCACCAAGTGCATCAATTTCTCGCACAATATGAGATTTACCTGGTCCCCCCAGAGAAGGATTACAGGGCATAAATGCAACATGATCAAGACTAACTGTAAGTGTTAATGTTTTTAAACCCATTCTGGCAGGTGCCAGAGAAGCTTCACAGCCAGCATGGCCGGCTCCTATTACTATTACATCGTATTCTTTTGGATATTTATGAAAATCCATTATATCTCTCCCTCTTAAGATTTATTTTCCAAGACAAAAATCATTAAATATTCTATCTAAAATGTCATCAGCAACAGTTTCTCCTGTTATTTTTCCAAGCCCATCCAGACAATCCTTTAAATCTATTGTTAAAAAATCATAGGGCATATTTGTTTCATGTGAAACAATTACTCTTTCAATTGCTTCTTCTGCCTTAACCAGAGCATCACGATGTCTGCTCTGAGTAATTACTGCTTCCGCGTCTAGATCAATTTCCTCATCAAGAATTTCTGCTAAAATATCATCTTTTAATTCATTTAAACCTTCTTCTTCCAAAAGTGATATCCAGAGTACACTGTGCTCAGAAAATTCATTCTCTATCTTTTCTTTTTCAATCACAGCCGGCAGATCAGTCTTATTAACAATTACAATCAGTGGTTTATCTTTAATTAATTTATAAATTTCTCTATCTTCTGCTGTAATACCCTGATTTATATCAAGCATAAAAAGTACCAGATCTGCTTTTTCAGCTGACTTTCTTGTTCTTTCAACTCCAATTTTTTCTACAGCATCACTTGTTTCTCTAATTCCTGCTGTATCAATAATTTTTAAAGGAATTCCCTGCAAATTAACAAATTCTTCAATAACATCCCTGGTTGTCCCCGGAATATCTGTAACAATTGCTCTTTTTTCCTCTAAAAAATAATTTAAAAGGCTTGATTTCCCTACATTTGGTTTTCCTACAATTACAGTTTTTAAACCTTCTTTGTAAATTTTACCCTGTTTACTGCTTTTTAATAACTTTTCTATTTCTTCTTTAATATAATTAAATCTAGCTCCGAGTTCAGATGGTGAGAAACCCTCTATTTCATCCTCTGGATAATCTATAGCGGCTTCCAGATGAGCCAGAGTTTCTACAGCTTCCTCTTTTATCTGATCAACTTTTTCGGAAAGTTTTCCGTTCAACTGATCAACAGCCAGATCCAGACTTTTTTCTGTTTTAGAATTTATTACTTCGATTATAGCTTCTGCCTGAGCCAGATCAATCCTGCCATTTAAAAAAGCTCTCTGAGAAAATTCCCCCGGTTCAGCCAGTCTGGCACCATATTTTAAGCTTAAGTCCAGCACCGCTCTCAGAGGAGTCATTCCCCCATGGCAATCAAATTCCAGAACATTTTCTCCGGTGAATGAATGCGGTTTTCTCATCATAATTGCTACAACTTCATCAATCATTTTCTCAGATTCTGGTTCCACAATTCTTCCATAATGAGCTGTATAAGTTTTCTGATCAGCCAGCTTTTTCCCTTTTTTAACTGATCTAAATATTTTATCTCCAATTTGATAGGCCTGAGGTCCACTGATTCTTATTTTACCGGTACCTCCTGTACCAAATGGAGTTGCAATTGCTGCAATAGTATCTTCTTTTAATATATCCAATCTCAACACCTCCTAAAAGATAACCCAGCAGGGAAAATCCCTGCTGGGTTAATGATAAAAGCCATTTGCTTCTTTTGTTTTCTTTTTATTGATAGCTGCACCAAATAATGCAGCTCACTATTTATATTAGATAATTTTACTTATCTAATGGTTCTATCATAACTTTACGGTAGGGCTCTTTCCCCTCACTGTATGATTTAACATTTTTATTTTCTTTAAGTTTAATATGAATAATTCTTCTTTCATGTGGTGGCATTGGCTCTAAAACAACTTTTCTCTGTTTCCTTTCTGCTTTAGCAGCCAGTCTCTCTGCCAATCTCTCCAAAGTTTCCTGACGGCGATCACGATAACCTTCAGCATCAAGTAGAACTCTAAAATATTCTTCCAGCTCTTTATTAATATAGATAGAAGTCAAATACTGCATTGCATCAAGAGTTTCTCCTCGATGACCAATAACCAGACCGAGTTCTTTTTCCCCTGTTAAGTTGTAAACAACCTGCTCATCATCACTTTTTTCTCCCATAATTTCAACATCAACATTTATATTGGCCTTATCTAAAAGTTTTTTTAAAAACTCCTTACCTTTTTTTACAGGATCAAAAATTTCTTTTACCTCAACTACAGCATCTTTATTTCCGATTAATCCCAATAAACCTTTACTTCCTTCATCTATAACATTAATCTCAGCATTTTCTCTTGCAATTCCAAGTTCAGTTAGAGCTTTTTCTACAGCTTTTTCGACATTTTTAGCTTCTACTTTTATGCTTTTCATTTTTATTCTGCATCCCCCTTGATTCTGCTAGGTTCTTTAGATAGGAAATACTGCTGACCTACAGTAAATAGGGTTGATGTAAACCAGTATAACAGGACACCAGCAGGTAATGAGAAACCAATAAATACTATAAAGAGAGGCATCAAATACATCATTTTATTGCTTTTGCCTTCTCCACCAGAAATCTTTTGAGTCATATAAGTCTGACCTAACATAACAAGTGCATTTAAAAGAACAATTGCAATGTCTGGCTCAGCCAGTGACCCATTGGTAATAGTTCCTATCCATAAAAAAGCCTCATTTGCCATCTTATCTCCAAGAGCAAAAATTGTCCTATATAAAGGTATTAAAATAGCCATCTGAACGATCATTGGCAGACAGCCAGCAGCTGGATTAACTCCGTGTTCCTGATAAAGTTTCATCATTTCTTCCTGCTGCTTTTCTTTATCCTCTTTATATTCTTCCTGAATTTTTTGCATTTCAGGCTGTATTTCCTGCATCTCTCTCATTGAACGCGTCTGTTTAGCTGTTAAAGGATATAGTACCAGCTTGATTAACAGAGTGAAAATTATAATTGCAACCCCATAATTACCGACAATATTGTAAATAAAATCTAGAGCATATGCCATTCCATTAATTAACCAATCAAACATTTAATAAATTCCTCCTATTCTACCGGATCATATCCCCCGGGATTGAAAGGATGACAGCGCAAAATTCGCTTAAATCCCATCCAACCACCTTTTAAGGCTCCGTATTTTTTTACAGCCTGTCGCGTATATTCGGAACAGGTAGGACGAAACCTACAGCTTTTTGGCGTCCAGGGTGAAATAATCTTTTGATAGATTTTAATTAAAAACAAAAATAATTTTTTCATTTTATCACCTTATTTAACCAGTTTCATAATCATTATCATAATAATTATGTAAATTTAGATAAATAAAATCAATTATTCTTAAACTTTTATGTAATTTAAATTAAATTCATCTTCTTATATAATTTTTTTACATCTTTTTTTAAACTTTGATAGTCAAGATTAACAACTGGTTTACGGGCAATAAAAATTATATCATAACCTTTAAATTCTTTTTCTTTTTCATAATCTCTTATAATTTCTCTTAATCTTCTTTTTAACTTATTTCTAACAACAGCATTTCCAATCTTTTTGCTAACTGACAAACCATAGCGGTTTTTTTTACCTTTTTTGTAATTTAAGCAGTAAATTACCAAATTTCTGGTTGCATATGATTTTCCATTTTCATATACTTTTTTAAACTCCTTATTTTTTTTAAGACTCTCCACCAAATAACCTCCAGCTAAAATAATCCACAACTAAGACAATTTTTTATTCATACATTTAAAATTATATGCTATTTAGACAGTAGAGTCAAGAAGTTTTAGGTTTATCCACAAGATAAATTTTTCAAGGGTTTGTTGATAATTTGTTGATAATCTGTTATTATTAATATGGTTATTTAGGATTATATTTTATTAATTCCTGAGCTAATAGTTAAGATGATATTAACAATCTGTTTATAAAATAATCAACAAAACTATAAATTCTAGTCAAATACAGTAAGTTATCCACAATTTCTTAATTATTTATCCACAAACTGTTAATAACAATCATTCTTTGTGGATATCTTTTCTCTTTTTATTAACAAATTTTTATTTAATTTTTTGATTTAAAAAGTGATTTTACTGCTTTAACAGTAAAGTTTAATTTCATTATTCTGTGGATAACGTCAAATCTTGTCCACAATTTTGTGGATAAACCTTTATTTATCCCCTGTGATTGGGGATAACTTTAACTTAAGTACAATTTTTTTAGAATTACAGGAGGTATTTTATGTCTTTCTCGCAAAAAGAATTAGATCACATCTGGAAAAAAACTTTAGAAAATATAAAAGAAAAAATTACAAATCCCAGTTTTAATACCTGGTTTTCAGAAACTAAAGCAGTAATGACCACCGAAGAAAATCAACTGGTACTTCAGGTACCAAATAATTTTATTCAGGAATGGATAGAAAGTCAGTATACTGATTTAATTGAAGAAATTTTAGAAAACTTGACAGGCAATAAATGGAGTTTAATACTTTTAACTCCTGAGGAAGTTAAAAAGTTTAAAGAAAACAGTAAAAAGAATGCTGGTGATAAAAAAAATGAATCTCAGGAAGTTGAAGTCGTTAAAGAAAATATTGAAGAAGATAATGTAGAATCAGAATTAAAGCAAAATGGCTTTAATCCTAAATATACTTTTGATACTTTTGTTGTTGGTAACAGTAATCGCTTTGCTCATGCAGCCTCTCTTGCTGTTGCTGAAGCTCCAGCAAAGGCATATAATCCTCTTTTTATTTATGGTGATGTTGGTCTTGGTAAAACTCATTTAATGCAGGCTATAGCTCATTTTATTCTTAAAAATAACCCTGACTATAAAGTTGTTTATGTCTCTTCCGAAACTTTTACAAATGAACTTATTAATTCTATTAAAGATGACTCTACTGTTGATTTTAGAGATAAATATCGCAATATTGATATTTTACTGGTTGATGATATTCAGTTTTTGGCCGGCAAAGAAAGAACACAAGAAGAGTTTTTCCATACCTTTAATACTTTGCATGAATCAAATCGCCAGTTAATTATCTCTAGTGACCGGCCGCCAAAAGAAATTCCAACACTGGAAGAAAGGCTCCGTTCCCGCTTTGAATGGGGTTTAATTACCGATATCCAGAAACCTGATTTAGAAACCAGAATCGCTATTTTAAGAAAAAAAGCTGATATTGAAAACCTGACTATTCCCAATGAAGTAGTTATTTATATAGCTAATAAAATTCAATCCAATATTAGAGAATTAGAAGGTGCTCTGGTTAAAGTTATTGCTTATTCTTCGCTGGTTGACAGGGAAATCGATGTTGATCTGGCAAGAGAAGCCTTAAAAGATCTGGTTAATAAAAAGAAAACTGAATCAATCGAAGTAAATATTGAACGGATCAAAAAAATTATAACTGGTGACTATAATTTAAAAATGGAAGATATGGAATCTAAAAAAAGAACTCAAAATATAGCTTTCCCACGACAAATTGCAATGTATTTAAGTAGAGAATTAACAGATTTTTCACTTCCACATATCGGGGATGAGTTTGGAGGGAGAGATCATACAACTGTAATTCATGCTCATAATAAAATTAAAGAGAAAATAGAAAATGAAAATGATTTTAGTAATAAAATTGAAAGACTAATTGATACCATAAAACATGGATAAAATTTAATATAATTATTTTTTTCTCTATAATTTTTATATAAATTAAGCCATTATTTATCTATTAACAAAATCTGTGGATAATTATTAAGTGGGTTGTTGATAATATGTTAATAATTTTAAGTTGTTAATATGTGGATAACTCTTATCCTATCAACTAACATTTTATCTACAGGCAAAATTAGGCTCTCAATAGTACTTAAGGGCTTATCCACATATTCACAGCCCCTACTACTATTACTACTAGTTTTATTAATAAATTAACCATTATTATATATTTTGATTTCTGTTAATAACTTTTTATCTGGAGGGATACACCTTGAAATTTTCAATCAATCAAAAAGATTTATACAATGCTCTTAATATAGTAAGAAGAGCTGTAGCTAAAAATCAAACTTTACCTATTTTGACCGGTATCTTTTTAAAACTTAAAAATAATAAATTAACTTTAAAATCAACAGATCTGGAACTTGGAATTAAATACGACTTAACTGTTAAAGCAGAAAGTGATGGTGCTATTGTATTACCTGCAACTCAATTTTTGAATATTATTCGTGAACTTCCAAATGAAGATGTATACTTAGAATTGAATCAGGATAAATGGCAGCTGCAGATTAAATGTATCAATTCCTTATTTAAAATAAATGGTTATGATCCAGATGAATTCCCTAATCTACCCCAGGTAGAGGAAAGTGCAAAATTCGAATTACCAGCTAATAAATTTAAGGAAATGATAAAAAAAGTAAGAATTTCTACTTCAAAAGATGAAACTCAGCCTGCTTTAACTGGAGCTTTATTTGAAGTAGAATCTGAAAAGGTTAAAATGGTTTCTACAAATACATATCGTTTATCATTTATTGAAGCACCGCTTAAGACTTCAGTTAATGAAAAAATAGCTGTTATTATTCCCGGAACTACTCTTCAGGAATTAAATAATTTACTGGAAGATGAAGGCAGTGTTGAAGTTGAAGTTGACAGTAATTATGCCCGTTTTACTTTTGCTGGAATAGAAGTTATTTCTCGTTTAATAGAAGGAAAATTTCCAAATTATGAGCTGGTTATTCCAGATGAGTCAAATAGTAATTTTTCGGCAGATCTTTCACAGCTGCACGGGGCAGTTAAGAGAGCTTCTTTAATTGCAAAACTGGATGCAAATATCATTACCCTGCAGGCAGATGAAGGGTTAATGGAAATTAATTCAGCTGAGGGAAGTTCAGGCTATGCCCACGAAGAAGTTAAGATTGATCTAGAAGGTCCAGATCAAAAAATTAATATTGATGCTGGTTATTTCATTGATGTTTTAAAAGTATTGGATTCTGAAGAAATAAATATAGAAATGATAGGACCATTAAATCCTCTTGTTGTAAATTCTCAAAAAGATGGGGATAAGTTTATTTATTTAATTATGCCAGTTCGGTCACAATCGTAAAAAAATAATAAAGTGTACTGCTCTGTTGATATGTGGATAGTTATTAATGGGGTACACTTTTTGTAAATTAGGAGGTAATAAATTATATGGAAGAAGTAAAAATAAAAAGTGATACAATAAATTTAGATCAATTTTTGAAATGGGCTAATATTGTAATGAGTGGTGGAGAAGCTAAACACCTAATTCAAGCAGGAGAAGTAGAGGTCAATGGAGAAATAGAATTAAAGAGGGGTAAAACTTTAAAAGCTGGAGATATTGTTAAATTAACAGCTGAAGATAAAAAATATAAAGTAAGTCGGGGATAATTAATGTATTTAGAAAGAGTTCTCTGCCGAAATTTTCGTAATTTTGAAGAGCTGATGGTTGATTTAAATCCAAATTTAAATATATTTTTAGGTGCCAACGGTCAGGGAAAGACTAATTTTCTGGAGTCAATTTATTTAATGGCCACAGCTAATTCGCATCGAAGCAGTATTACTTCGGAGATGATTAGCTGGGATCAGGAAAAAGCACTTGTTCAGTTGCTTTTAAGGCGCAGAGAAGGTAAAATAAAGTTAGCCATGCGTTTAGAAAAAAGTGGACGTCAGGTTGAAATTAATGATAATCCTCTGGATAAAGTAAAAGAACTGTTGGGATATTTAAATGCAGTTTTATTTTCTCCTGAGGATTTAAAACTAGTTAAAGAGGGTCCTTCTCATCGAAGAGAATTTATTGATCTTGAAATTTCTCAGGTAAGCCGCTATTATAATCATCTTTTAAGTAAATATGATCATATTTTAAAACAAAGAAATAATTTATTAAAATCAATTAGAGATAGAAAATCGACTGATAGAGAAATGCTTTCAGTCTGGGATGAACAGCTGGCTGCAGTTGGATCTAAAATTATTTTAAAAAGAATTGAAGTTATTGATAAATTAAAAATTCTGGCTCGACTTTCCCAGCGTAAGATAACTGAGGGAAGAGAAAATTTAGAACTGGAATATGATATTTCTTTAAATAATTTTTCTAATAAACTGGGAGAAGCAGAATTAAGAGAACTTTTTATAGACAGCCTGATTGCAAAACGTGATCAGGAAATATCTCGTGGTTATACAGTAATTGGTCCTCATAGAGATGATATTAGTTTAAAGGTAAATGAAATGGACCTGCGAAAATATGGCTCACAGGGACAGCAGAGAACTGCTGCCCTGGCATTAAAACTGGCAGAACTGGAATTTATGAAATCAGAGACCGGAGAATATCCAGTCCTGCTTTTAGATGATGTTTTTTCGGAATTAGATGGTTTGAGAAGAAAAGCATTAATTAATATTATAGCTGATAAGATTCAGACTATAATTACAGCAACAGATGGAGAAAATTTATCCGGAATTAAAAATAACTCCTATAATGTTTATCAGGTTAAAAAGGGGAGAATAAAAAAGAGGGTGAATTAGACATATGTTTTTACATCTTGGTGATGGTTATATGATCCCATCAAAAGAAGTAGTATTAATTGGTGATTTAGAGAGTACGACTTCATCTGAGATAACTGAAGAATTTTTGGAGATTTCTGATGAAGAAGGATTTATTGTTGATTATTCCGGGGGTAATCCCCGTTCTTTTGTGTTAACAGGAGAGACAATTTATCTTTCAATGATCTCATCTAAGACACTTGGAGATAGAGTTGATAAGTTTACAGAAGAAAATGGGGGATATTGATGGATATTAAGGACAGAAGTAATTATGAAGCAGAACATATACAGGTACTTGAAGGACTGGAAGCAGTACGAAAAAGGCCGGGAATGTATATTGGCTCTACAAGTATAGAAGGACTGCATCATTTAGTTTATGAAGTAGTTGATAACAGTATTGATGAAGCAATGGCCGGTTACTGTACCGAAATATCAGTTGAAATAAAACCTGGTAATGTAATAAAAGTCCAGGATGATGGCCGTGGAATTCCAGTAGAAATTCATCCTAAAGTTGATAAACCAGCAGTTGAGGTAGTTATGACAACCCTTCACGCCGGTGGTAAATTTGGTGGAGAAGGTTATAAGGTTTCTGGTGGTCTCCATGGAGTTGGGGTTTCTGTTGTAAATGCGCTAACTGAGTGGATGGAAGTTGAGATTGCCTGGAAAGACGGTAAGGTTTATAAGCAGAAATATGAAAGAGGTATTCCTCAGCATGAGCTGCAGGTGGTAGGAAGCTGTGATAGTGAGTGTACAGGAACTACAATTGAATTTAAACCGGATTCCTTAATTTTTGAAGAAACAGATTTTGAATTTAGAGTTTTAGCCCAAAGATTAAAAGAGCTGGCTTTTTTAAATAAAGGAACAACAATTAAAATTAAAGATACCCGTCAGGAGGAAGTTGAGGAAGAAGAATTTCACTTTGATGGAGGTCTGGTTTCATTTGTAGAATATTTGTCACAGAGTAAAAAACCAATTCTTTCTGAACCAATTTACATAGAAGATGAAGGTGAAGAAGGATCAATAGAAGTTGCAATTATGTATCATCAAGGATATAATACTTCACTTTATACTTTTGCTAATAATATAAATACAAAAGAGGGTGGAACTCATTTAAGTGGATTTAAATCTGCTACAACCCGTACTTTTAATGATTATGCCCGTAGTAAAAATATTTTAAAAGATGGTGATGATAATCTTAAAGGTGAAGATATAAGAGAAGGTATGATTGCTATTATCAGTGTTAAATTATCTGAGCCACAGTTTGAAGGACAGACTAAAACCAAATTGGGTAATAGTGAGATGAGAGGATTTGTTGATTCTGCTGTTTCTTCATTTTTAAAAACATATTTAGAAGAAAATCCAAAGGTAGGAAAGGCAATCATTGATAAGGCAATCAGTGCTGCTCAGGCAAGGAAAGCTGCCCGTAAAGCCAGAGATTTAACCAGAAGAAAAAGTGCCTTAACATCAACTGCTCTACCGGGTAAACTTGCTGACTGTTCTAAGCGTAAAGCTGATGATACAGAAGTATATATCGTTGAGGGTGACTCTGCCGGTGGTTCTGCTAAACAGGGTCGTGACAGAGAGTTTCAGGCTATATTACCGCTTAAAGGTAAAATTTTAAATGTAGAAAAATCACGTTTAAATAAGATTTTAAATAATGACGAAATTAGAGCTTTGATCACTGCTATTGGTACTGGAGTGGGAGAAGAATTTGATCTAAATAATATTCGTTATGATCGAATTATTATTATGACTGATGCAGATGTCGATGGCGCTCACATTAGAACTTTGCTCTTAACTTTCTTTTATCGATATATGCGCCCTTTATTAGAAAATGGAAATATTTATATTGCACAACCACCTTTATATAAGGTCAAAAAGGGTAGAAGAGAAGAATATGTTTATAATGATAAAGCACTTAAGGAGCTGCTTGAAGAAATAGGAAAAGATAGAGTATCAATGCAGAGATATAAGGGTCTGGGAGAGATGAATCCCGGTCAGCTCTGGGATACAACAATGGATCCAGAAAATAGAATTTTACTCCAGGTAGATATTGAGGATGCAATTATGGCTGATGAAACATTTTCAATCTTGATGGGAGATAAGGTTGCTCCAAGACGTGAATTTATTCAAAAACATGCCCGAGAAGTTAAAAATCTTGATGTATAAATTTATTATAAGTTAAAGGTTGGTGAAATATTTTGGATCAAAAAGCAGCAAGAGTTAAAAAAATTGACATAGATAAAGAGATGAGAACTTCCTACTTGGATTATTCGATGAGTGTAATTGTAGGTAGAGCTTTACCTGATGTTAGAGATGGATTAAAACCTGTTCATAGAAGAATATTATATGCTTTAGATGACTTAGGTATGACTCATACTAAACCGCATAAGAAATCTGCTCGTATTGTTGGGGAAGTACTGGGTAAATACCACCCTCACGGAGATACAGCTGTATATGATACTATGGTTAGAATGGCTCAGGATTTTTCTTACCGTTATATGCTGGTAGATGGCCACGGAAACTTTGGTTCGATTGATGGAGATTCAGCTGCAGCTATGCGTTATACTGAGGCCAGAATGGCTCCAATAGCTTCTGAGATGATGACTGATATCAATAAAGAAACAGTTGATTTTATTCCTAACTTTGATGAATCTCTGGAAGAACCTGAAGTTTTACCGGCTAGATTTCCTAATTTACTGGTAAATGGTACTTCTGGTATTGCAGTAGGAATGTCAACAAGTATTCCTCCTCATAATTTAGGAGAGGTAATTGATGGAGTTATTAAATTAATTAATAATCCTGAAATTACAACCAAAGAATTAATGGGGACTATTAAGGGACCTGATTTTCCTACAGGTGGCCAGATTATGGGGAGAGGTAGTATTTATAAAGCCTATAAAAATGGTCGTGGAAAGTTAACTGTGCGGGCAAAGACCAGAGTAGAGGATCTATCAGTAAATAGAAAACAGATTATAGTAGATGAACTTCCTTATCAGGTTAATAAGGCCCGTTTAATTAAGAGAATAGCGGAGCTTGTTAAGGATGAAAAATTAGATGCTATTTCTGATATTAGAGATGAATCAGATCGTGATGGAATGAGAATAGTAATTGAATTAAAGAGAGAAGCTACTCCAAAAGTAGTTTTAAATCAATTATTTAAGCATTCCAGACTTCAGGTTACCTTCAGTGTAATTATGATTGCACTGGTAGATAAAGAACCCAAAGTATTATCCTTAAAAGAAATTTTAGAACATTACTTAGAACATCAAAAAGAAGTTATCAGACGCCGGACTCAGTATGATCTGGATAAAGCATTAGACAGGGCTCATATCCTTGAAGGATATCGAATTGCACTTGCAAATATAGATGAGATAGTAGAAATGATTAAAAATGCTGATGAAGTTGATACAGCAAGAGTTAACTTAATGGAAAATTATGATCTGTCTGAGACACAGGCCAATGCTATTTTAAGAATGAGACTCCAGAGCCTGACTGGTTTGGAAAGAGATAAAATAGAAACAGAATATGAAGAATTACAGGAAAAAATAACATATTATAGATCAATTTTAGCTGATGAAGAAAAATTATTAGAAATAGTTGAAGAAGAAATTATGGTAATAAAAGATAAATATAATGATGAACGCAGAACTGCAATCATGAATAGAGCCACTGATCTAGAATTAGAAGATTTAATAGAAGAGGAACAGATTGTAGTAACTATGACTAATCAGGGTTATATTAAGCGAATGCCGCTTGATTTATACCGCAGCCAACGTCGTGGTGGCAAGGGTGTAATAGGTATCAGCACCAAAGAAGAGGATTTTGTTGAGAATATCTTTACAACAACCACTCATTATAAATTCTTATTCTTTACCAACCAGGGAAGAGTTTACAGGTTAAAGGGGTACCAGATTCCGGAAACAGGACGTCAGGCAAGGGGAACTGCAATTGTCAATCTCCTGGAATTAGCAGAAGGAGAAAAAATTAATGCAGTGATTCCAGTTAAGGAATTCCCAGAAGATGCCTATTTAATTATGGCCACCAAAAATGGTTTAATTAAAAAGACAGCTTTAGAAGAGTATGATACCAATTATACTGGTCTTATTGCTGTTAATTTGAGAGAAAATGATGAGTTAATAGGGGTTAGAATTATTGAAGAGGATGAAAATATCTTCCTGGTTACCCGTAATGCTAAGGCTATTCATTTTAATGAGGCTGATGTTCGCTCTGTAGGTAGAAATTCTTATGGTGTTAAAGGGATTAACTTAGAAAAAGATGATCAGGTAATTGATATGGGAATAGATTCTGCCGGAGAAGAGCTGCTGGTAATTACCGAAAATGGTTATGGTAAGAGGACTCCAATCTCTGATTATAGAATTCAAAATAGAGCTGGTAAAGGAATAATTACTGCTAATATTACTGATAAAAATGGTAAGCTGGCTGCAGCACGAATTGTTGATGACAGCCTGGAAATGATGGTTATAACTCAGGATGGAATTATAATTAGAGTTCCGACAGCAGAAATATCAACTACAGGTCGTAATACAATGGGAGTTAAAATAATCAATGTTGGTGAAGATGATAGAGTGGTATCTTTAGCCAGAATTAATGATGATATTTTGGAAGTTGAAGATAAAGATGGAAAAAAAGAAGAAAAGGAAGAATTAACTCCAGAAGAAAGAGCAGAAGCTCGTTTTGATAGGATTGTTGAAAAAATAGATAGAGAAGCGGCTGAAAAAGCTAAGGCTGAAGAGCAGGCTAAACAGGAAGCAGAATTGGCTGAAAAAGAGGATGAAGAATAAATAAAATACTAAAAAGTTAATAATAATTTATAGAATCTACAGAGTTTTAAGATGATAATCCCTGGCTAGACAATCTAATTAACTAGAATGTCTAGCTGGGGTTTTTTTGTTTTTAAAAATTGTAATCAGTTTTACTTTCAGTTATAATGATTTATCATAAAATAGAGACAGAATAGAAAAGTTGAGTTAAATACTCATATTAATTTATTAAATTGTTAACTGCTTTACATCATAATATTTTTTATTAGATATAATGTACTCAATAACAATTTAAGAAGTTATAAATAACTAAGACCTATAATTTTATAAAATAATAAGAGGTGATCTAAGATGCTTAAAAAAGTTAAAAATTTTATTTTTGAGGCGGCAGAATTAGAAATGAAGGCTAGAGGATATAGAAAATAATAATTTTGTTGTAAAAGTTTAATTATAATTTTAAAAGAACCTATAATTTTAAAATACTATAAGAGGTGATAAGAATGGGTAAAGTAGAAAAGTTTCTTAATAATTTTGCAGAAGCGACTGTAATGGGATTTGGTCTGGCTAAGAATATTGATAAAGATTCCGATGAATATATCGATTATTTTGGTTAAAATCAATTTATCGTCAATAAGATAATAGATAATAATAATTTAATAATACTATAAGAGGTGATAATTATGAGAAAGTTTGAGAAATTTGTAAATGAATTTGCTGAAATTGCTGCATTTGGATTTGGCATTAAGTCAAACCAAAAAAATAATGATAGTGATGATTATATAGACTATTTTGGTTAAAATTTGATTAAAAAAATATTGATTAATAAATCCTTCCCATAATTTTGGGAGGGATTTTTGATATTCAGGTATTAAATAAAATTATTTAACTTTGAATCTTATAATTATTATGTTATAATTTCATATGTTATTCAAAAAAAGGTTAATTATATTTAGAGGTGATTAAATTGGATGTTCAAATTGTTCATGAAATATTTTTTATGGCTTCCTTGATATTTTTTGGTGGAATGGTAGGCGGTGCTATAGCACAAAAATTTGAATTACCTGATGTTGTTCTTTATCTTTTAGTAGGTATTTTGCTTGGTCCGTATGGGATGAATGTTTTAAATGTGGCAAATGGATCTCTGACTGTTAAACTTATTTTAACAGTAGGAACGTCTTTTATTCTCTATCTTGGTGGTAGGGAGGTTAAAATAAGGGTAATAAAAAGAGTTTGGGTAACAATATTTTTACTTTCAACGATTGGGGTTTTAATTTCTACCTTTATTGTTGGTTATACATCTCATTTATTGTTAGGTATACCTTTTAGCATTGCTCTTTTATTAGGAGCTATAATTTCTCCTACAGATCCAGCAACACTTGTTCCTATTTTTAAACAGTATAAAATCAAAAAGAAGGTCGCACAAACTGTATCCAGCGAGTCAGCTTTTAATGATGCAGTAGGTTCAGTACTGTTTTTTACATTTTTAAATGTGATTACATCAGGACATCTTAGTTTAGAACATAGTTTTGTTCTGTTTCTGAAAGATACCAGTTTTGGAATTGGAATTGGACTTTTAATTGGAATATTTGGTACAGTTCTTATTTCTCAGAGTGATTATGGTTTTCTCAAAAACTTTTCACCAATTATGTCAATTTTTGTAGCTATAACTTCTTATCTGGTTGCTGAAAGTCTCGGTGGTAGTGGATTTATGGCAAGTTTTGTCTCAGGAATGGTTTGTGGTAATAAAGTTTATATAGGAATGAAATGTAATTTAGAAAATAGAAAAGTGCAGGAAACTGTTAATGAAACAACGGGATTAATATTGAGAATGATGATATTTATCGTATTGGGAACAATGATTGATTTTAATATAATTTTTAATCATTTTTGGATTAATTTATTTATTATATTTATTTTTATGTTTGTTGCCCGGCCATTAACTATATTTACTTCTACTTTACCTGATGGTAGAGCTGATTGGCACTGGAATGAAATGCTTTTTATGTGTTGGGTTAGAGAAACCGGTGTGATGCCTGCTGCTTTAACAGGGATGCTGATGGGAATGAATATTCCATATTTAAGTCATATTGTAGGTATAGCATTTATGACTATTATTATTACTTTATTGGTTCAGGCAACTACTACTAATATTGTTGCCGATAAATTAGGTTTAATAGATAAGTAAAACCTTATTTTTAACAAGAACTAAAATAAATTGATATTATTCTTGACATAAAAGTTATTAGATGTTACTATATTACTTGTCGCCGAAAAAGAAGAAATGCTTTTCCGGCCGGCAAAATTATTTTAAAAAGTTCTTGACAAAGCAAAAAGAGCTTGATAAGATAATAAGCGTCGCACAAATAATCTCAATACTTTTTAAGCATTTAAATAAGCTTGAAATAAGAGATTGAAAGAACTTAAAATTTAAAGCTTAAATAATTTTTCTTCTTTATATATAAGAGAAAAAATAAAGCTCTAAAGCAGAGAAAAATCTTTTCCAAAGTTTTTCTAAAAAGTTCTTGACAAAGTGAGGCGGAGTTGATAAGATATTAAATGTCGCTGAGAAAAAACGCGGCAGGAAATATAGAAGAAAACATTGACCACAACGGTCAATTAGGAACCTTGAAAATTAAACAGCAAGCCAACGTTAATATACTTTGAGTGTTAAAACTTAAAAGTAATTATTAGTTTAAAGCTTATATTAAATAATATGAGCCAAATTCAAATTCTTTATACGGAGAGTTTGATCCTGGCTCAGGACGAACGCTGGCGGCGTGCTTAACACATGC
>NZ_QPJF01000033.1:0-30087 GCF_003337665.1 Halanaerobium sp. ST460_2HS_T2 | reverse complement strand
ATTACATGGTTTAACATATCAGCCGGCACTCTGCCAGGAAGATGTTTAATCTTAAACTCTTCCCAGTGATCATTCAATATTGTTTTAACTTTAATGTGATTTCTTCTTTGTTTTGGGCTCATAATATTTCTATCTTTCTACAAGGTTATCCACATTCCTGCAAAAGCATAATTTCCTTTTATTAAAAAAAGGAGTTATTGAATAATAACTTTACTTACAATAACTAGTAATTAAAAAACAAAAAGCACCTGAGATTTCAGAAAAATTTAAGCTCTCAGATGCTGATTAGATAATGTCTAATAATTAAATATATTAAACTACATTAATTTGGTGAAAGTTTTCTCAACCAGATTAAGCATATTATAATTTATCCTGGCGCCATTTCTTTAAATTAATAACTTCATCTTTTTCTCTTGCTTCTTCAGCAGCAAAGGCAATTAAATGACTCTCTAAGGATTCTTCTAAAGAACTGCTCCATGAGTCAATTTCTTCTCCTTTTAGTAAAGATACAAATTGATTCATCAATCCTTTATCTCCTCCACCGTGATGACCTGAAGTAGCTTCAATTTCAATTATCGAATTGCTTTTGCCAAAGACAGAAAGTTCGATTATTCCTTTTTCAAAATCTCCTGTAATTTCTCCCAGGGAACCATAAATCTTGATATCTCGAGTGATATCTTTTGAAAAAGCAGTTAAGGTAAAATTAACTTCTGTATTATCACTTTGAGTCATATTTACCCGCTGTACATCTGGAACATTATTATCTGATTTCCAGACACATCTTCCATAGGTTCCCTCTTTTAAAGCTTTAAATCTACCTTCATATGATAAGTCAGTAGTAATAACTGATGTCGGCCAGTCAGTATTATCACCTAAGTATATCTTTCTTGCCGAATAGGGACAATCCGCCTCAATTTCACAATAAATACATCTATCAGCAGCATTTTCTGGCTGTAATTCTTCTTTGAAAATTTCTAGAGAAGCAGATGAACTCAACTTTTCAGTTTTAGTTCCTAAAAGCCAGTGCAAAATATCAAGATCATGACAGCTTTTAGCTAAAATAATTGGTGCCGCTGAATTAGTATTTCTCCAGTTTCCACGGACATAACTGTGGGCAAAATGATAATAGCCAATATTCTCATTTAAATCAACATATCTAACTTTGCCTATCACATTTTCTTCAAGTAATTCTTTTAATTTACTAAAAAAGTTGGTATATCTTAAAACATGAGCAACCAGAATCTCACTCTCAGTTTCTTTATATTTTTTATATATTTCAATTAAGTCTTCAAGATTTGGTGCAATAGGTTTTTCCAGAAGAATCTTATATCCTTTTTCCATTGCCTGTAAAACCGGTTCTAAATGCATCTTGTCTAAAGTCGCAATTATTATCCCATCTGCCAACTTATCTTTTTTTAACAACTTTTTCCAACTTTCAAACTGCAGCTCCTGCTTAATATCATGTTCGCTGGAGAAAAGAGAACGTTTATCAGCATCCGGCTCAGCAACTGCCACTGCTTTGACATCTCCAGGATGCTCCAATATGTAACTACCATAAGCTTCTCGACCTCTATTACCAGCTCCAAGAACTGCAACTGTAGAAATTTTATTCATAATTATACACCTCTCTAAATTTTTTTCTTAATTTTAAACTAGCCTTTAACTGCTCCAGAAGTTAAACCCTTGACTAAATATTTTTGAACATAGGAGAACATAATTGCTACAGGTAAAATCGAAATAACTGCAGCGGCCATCATTTCGTGCCAGTAAACTACATTCTTTCCAACAAAATCACTCATTGCAAGAGTTATAGGTGCCATTTCTGCTTCATTTATAAAAGTTAGTGAAAACATTAAATCATTCCAGCCCATAATAAAGGCATAAATTCCAGCAGTAGCAATACCTGGTCCAGCTAATGGTAAAATGATTTTATATAACGATTTAAATAATGAACAGCCATCAACCATTGCAGCTTCTTCTAAATCCTTTGGTATATTACTTAAATAACCGGTCAATAACCAAATAACCATAGGCAGTGCAAAAGCACTCCGCCCAATAATAACTGATGTAAAAGTATTTATTAACCCAATACTTCTAACAATTTTATATAAGGGAACTAACAGTACCACTGGCGAAAACATCTGAGTTGCTAAAACAGAAAAAAGAAATAGTTTTCTACCAGCAAACTTATATCTCGATAATGCATAAGCAGCCGGTGTTCCCAGTAGTAAGGAAAGTAATCCCACAGATCCTGCTATTATCATACTATTTAAAAACGGCTTATAAAATTGATAATCACCAACCCAAACATTTATGTAATTGATAAATTGAAAATCATCAGGAATCCACTGTGGGGGCCATCCTAATACTCCCTCAAAGGTTTTAAAAGATGTAGACAACATTACAAATGTAGGAAATAATAACATCATTAAAAATACAATCATAATTATATGAATTAATGATAAATTTATTATTTTACTCTTATTTTTCATTCTCATCCCTCAGTTCTTTAAATTTCATCTTTTTCACTGAACATCCTCCAATAAAATAAACTAAAGATCATTAATAAAATAAATGTTGTTACTGCATAAGTAGAACCCATTCCAATATCAAATTTCCCAAATGCCTCTTTATAAGTTTTAATTACAAGGGTTTCAGTAGCATTAACAGGTCCTCCTTTAGTAAGAACCCAGATAATATTAAAGGAATTAAAGGTCCAGATAATTGACAGAACTGTTGCTGTCAAAAAAACAGGCTTTAGTTGTGGTAATGTTATTTTAAATAATCTCTGTATTCTATTTGCTCCATCAACTTTTGCTGCTTCATATAATTCATCAGGAATGCCCTGAAGACCGGAGAGGAAAACGACTATCATAAAAGGAATTCCAATCCACATATCATTAATTACAGCAGCTATAAATGCTGTTGTTTTATGACCCAACCAAGAGATTCCGGTATTAATTAAACCAAGTCTCATTAATAGATAGTTCAACATCCCATACTCCCCATTATAAACCCATCGCCAGATAATTGCACTTACAACCTGAGGAGTAACCCAGGGGATTAAGATCAAGGTTCTATAGAATCCTCTGAATTTAAACTTTTGGTTAAGTAAGAGAGCAATGCTGAGACCGATTAAAGTCTTACCTAAAACTGAGCTAACAGTCCAGATAGTTGTTCTCTGAAAAGATGCCCAGAATTCCTGATTTTTTACCAGAGTAAGGAAATTGTCCAGCCCAACAAATTCTACACCTTCCCAGGGACGAATTAAAACTTCATGAAATAGTGCACTTCTAAAAGTAAGCAGAATTGGATAAGCAACTATCAATAACATAAAAATAACAGCTGGCATTATAAATAAATATGGTAGATATTTCTTTCGCATTTTTTTGCCTCCAGAATTTAAAATAGATACCCCCGAATAAATTCGGGGGTTTTTAGTTGTTTTATTTTACAGGTGCTATGTTTTCTGCTTTAATCTGTTCTACTGCTTTATCTAATGCTGCTTGAGGACTCATGTCACCCATTAAAGCACTTTGAATAGCATCTGTAACTATATCCTCAAATGTTTCCCAGACTATAGGTAAAGGCTGTGGTTCGCCAGTTTCAATTGTATCAAGGAAAGTTTTAAAGAATTTATCATGCTGAAATTTACTGGATTCTGAAGCCTCTTTCATTACTGGAACAGAGCCATACTCATAATCATAGTATGTCTGATTATTATAGTTAGTTATATAATTTAGATAATCCCATACCTCTTCACCAGCATCTTTAGCCATAACATATGAATCAGAAACTAAGATGCTTTTTCTATATTCTCCTTTTGGTAGTAAAGCTGTCTGATATGGTGTTTCTTCATTCTCTGGCTCACGCCCGATAATTGATTTGCCCCAGGGACCACAGACAAACATTCCTATTTTACCAGTTGAAAATAGTGTAGGCAATTCTTCCCTGTTATATTCAACAGGATTAGGTGTAACCTTATGTTCTCTATATAAATCTACATAGAACTGTAAAGCTTTAACCCCTTCTTTACTATTAAGTACCGGTTCTCCAGCTTCATTAAATACTTTTCCGCCGGCCTGGAATAAATAATTAAAGAACTGAGAAGTTGTAGATACATGCTTTGCGCCTGAGATACCCATTCCATACATACCTTCATTATTTTCCTGAACTTCTTTAGCAACTTTTACCAACTCATCCCAGGTTTCAGGTGGATTATCGATTAAATCTGTTCTGTAAAATAATGTTTTGGTAGAATAGGCTCTTGGTAAACCATACTGATTACCTTTGTAGTTAGCAGTATTTAAAAGTGAATTAGAATAATCATTTATTTTATCATCTGTCATAAAATTATCTAAAGGTTGAATAGCATCCATTTCAGCAAGAACGGGAATCCATCTTGAGCCCACATATACCACATCAGGCATTGTACCAGCCTGAGCCATACTCATCATTTTCTGATAGATATTTCCCCAGCCGACTTCGATGATTTCAATTTCAACATTTGGATTTTTAGCCATATAAGAATCAGCAAATTCGTGGACATAACCCAATTTAGCATCATCACCAGGCTCCATATGTTTAATTACAATTTTATCTTCTGCCAGCACATTAAAAGTGATTAATGAGATCAAAACTAACATCAGCCCAATAGTAAAATATTTTTTCATTATCTTATTCCTCCCTAAGTTTTAATTATTAATCAAAAGTCTACCGCCCAACAAACTAAATCTTTATCCCTCCTTATTTGTAAAATATTTTGAGTTATGAAAACAGAAACTTGCTCCTCCCATTATTACTTCATTATCAGAAAGAGAAGCTGGCAATACCTTAACATTGTCGTACATATTTTTCATGGAATATTTCATTATTTTTTCTTCTATATCAGAATAAAATTTTTCGGAGGCAATTTTAACCAGCTCTCCTCCAAATATTATAGCTTCATTATCAATTAAATGAATATAGTTTGTTAAAGCTATAGCAAGATAGTCACAGAATTTTTCATATTTTTTTGATCCCGGTTCTAAATCTTTAAAAGCATTTCTGAATTTTTGAGCTTTATTTATTGGAATATACTGAGAAAGAACAGGTGCCAGACAGCCTTTTCTCCCACAGGTACAGCGAGGTCCGTCTTTTTCCATTAGTAAGTGGCCAAATTCACCAGCCCGTCCAAAGCGCCCGCGATATATTTCATTATCGATAATAATACCTGAACCTATTTCGGGTGCAATCATTAAGTAAATATAGTTATTTAAATGTTTATGACCAAATTCTTTTTCTGATAAAGCAGCAAGATTTGTATCATTTTCAATATTTATTGGAAAGGGAAAGTGTTTTGATAAAGGTTCTCTAATTGAAAAATTTTCTAGATCCAGTAAGGCAGAATATTTAATAGTTCCATTTTGCTGATTTATAATTCCAGAAATTCCTAACATTAAACCCAGAATTTTTTCAGTTGAAAGATTGTTTGTAGATATGATTTCTTCAATAATATTCTTTATTTCTAAAATCAGATTCTGATCAGTAGGAAAAATTATTTCTTTTTCAATAATATCTGTAATATTATATTTTATATCAAGCAAGGCAATAGAAATTGACTCCCCAGAAATCCAGCCGCTCAAGATATATCCATGTTTTGGGTTTAGATCAAGCAGAATTGGTTTTCTGCCTCCACTTGATTCACCTTCTCCAACTTTCATAATCAGATTATCTTTGATCATCTCATCAATTAGAGTTGTAATTGTAGTTGGACTTAGTCCTGTATTTTCAGTCAAATCTGCTCTGGATAAAGGGCCATTATTATTAAATTCTCTAATAATCAGAGAAGTATTCATTTTTTTCATTAACTTTATATTTCCTCGTTTCAAAATATCAGCTCCTATAAAGACTTTTTTTGTACACCAAAATAAGTAGTCAAAAAATAATTTATCAGACAAATCAAGAGTTTAAAGACTTTTTTTGTTATACAAATTAAGTTGCTAAAAAAATATAATATATGTGTTTGTTTATTCTAAAACTTTTTTTGTAGTACAAATTAAGTCTAAATAAATTATACATAGTTTTCAGATAATTGTCAAGGTTTTAATTATTTTAATTTTTAGAGTTATTTTTTTATTAAATCTAATATTATTTATTAACATTTGAATACTTAATTAAATAAGCGAATTTCATAATACTCTTAATTTAGTATAATTCAAAAAAATATTGTCTGCGAATTATAAAAATAAACCTTTTAACTTAAATTTGAAGATTTTAATAATTTACCATAGATTTACTGCTAAAATTAGACACACTTAACTTAGGTAACTTAAAATCATAGTTTTAAAAAGCTATTTAAGCAGCTAAAACTGATTTTGTAGCTTGATTTTCTCTGCTGCTATTCTGGCAGCTATCAAACTGATTGAGCTTAAAAGTAATAATGTTGTATTAAAAAATCCCGGCAATTTAGTTAATGCCAGGATTTTTTAATTATATTTTTCTAAATAAATTAAAGGGGGTAATTAATTTAGAAGTAATAAGATTTAATTTTAAAGTTAAGAAAATAATAATTATAATTCTTCAACGCTCATTTCTAAATAATATTCTTTTTGCTCACCCGGTTTAATATATTCAAGCTCGCCATTCTTTCTGGCCTTATTTCTTCCCTCCACTTTAGAATTTGAAGGTTCTAAACCTGTAACATAATTACCCTGATTTGTATATTTCCACTGTACAAAGTTTGGTAGATTCTCTTTTTTATATTTTAGTTTAAATGCAAGACCCATTTTTTCATTTACTAAACTAACTTCACAATATCCATCTTCGTTTTCTCTTAAATCATGATAAAAAACAACATCTGGAAAATCAGGAGTTGGACCTAAATAAGTAGCATAATCATTCAAATATTGAGCTGAAATATCATCTCTAGCTTTCACATCTAAAGAATCTGTAACCAATTTTGCTCCCTGATCAACTAAAGGGTGGCCTAGATTAATATGATAGAGAAACATTAGAGGCTCTACTGTAAAACCTTCATTTATTATTTTATCCTGAATTATAATTTTACTTTTCCCAACTTCCGTAGAAATCTTTCTCTCTAACAATAAATTAGTCGATAAAGTTTTGGCTTCTCTAACTTTGCCTCTAAGATTTAAAAATATAGAATTTTTATTCTTTTCTTCATAAGTCGATACAGATTCAGCTGGTATATTACTTATTCGGCCGTGTAGGCCTAATTTTTGCCCCTGATCTTTGTTTGGAGATCCAAGATAAGTTAAACCACAGCCAGTTAAAAGTCCACCAGAAAAATTTCTAAACCATTGGTCACCCTCAGCTTCAAATAAATAAGGCGAGGCTTCTCCTACAGCAGATCTAAAAGAAATTGGAATCCCTTTAAATTCACAAAGTCCAATATCAAGACCTCTATCTACTAAGACTTCAAACCTCAAACCACTACCCGTTCTAAATTCAACTACTTCAATGTTTTTAGCTCTTCCCTGACTGAAACTATATTTTCTCAAACCGGCAAACTGTTCTAAACTACCAAAATATTTACCTAAATCTTCTCTAGAATAATCTCTATTAAATAAATTCATTATACTTCCCTTCTCTAAAATATCTTTAAGCTTTTATTCATATTCAGGAATTCTTTCTATTCTAGGATCAGTAAATATATCTGATTCATCTTCACTATTGGAAGAAAACTCAGAAACTACAGCTCCCTCTTTTCCAGCTTTAAACCAATGTAGTGTATTTGGTGCTATTGTATATTGCTCACCTGGATTTAAAATTATTTCTTCAGCTGCAGTATAATATTTCTCGTCTCCTTTAGGAGGTTTTGTACTTAAATTATCTGTTTTTTCACCATCAATATACAAATATACTTTTCCATATCTGCACCTAAATGTCTCACGCTTACCTGGCTCCCCATCCTCTCTTGCTGGATGTTTATGTTCAGGACAACATTGATTTGGGAATAAAACCATTTCTTTAGCACAATATCGATCATTATTAACATAAGTTACTAATTGTAGTCCAGTTCTTTCAATATCATTTAATCCAAAATCAGCAATTTCAATATTTTCTTTTTCCTTTTTTGTTAGTACAATATTTGCTTTATTAAAATAATCAATAGTTCTTTTTCTAAGTTGAGCTACTCTGTCCGAATTAAGCATATTATTCATCCTTTCATTTTTTATAATTTTGATTCTGATAAAATTATTTCAGGCTTGTCAGCATCTGTCTCCATAATCTTATCTTCATTTGTAACTAAATTTAAAAGAGCATCAATAACAGACATTTCATAAAGGTGAGAATAAGTTTTATAATAATCAAAAGGTTGATCTTCATCACTGGATAAAAGCAGACAATCTGCAAGTCTGGAAACAGGAGAATATTTATGCCCAGTTACAGCAATCGTCTTTAGCCCCTTCTTTTTAGCCAATTCCATAGCCTGAACTATATGTTTTGAAGTTCCCGACTGAGAAATAACAAAAAGCAGGTCATTTTTTTTGGCCAAATTAATATGATTTAAAAAATATTCTGGTAAAGCATTATACGTACAGCGGATACCAAGTCTTTCTAATCGAAAACCCATATACATAATCAGAGGACTTGTATTACCGACTGCAGCTAGATGAATAAAATTAGCAGAGGTTATAAGCTCAACACTTTTTTTCATTTTTTCTTCAGAAATAATTTCTCCTATTTCTTTAATTTTTGATGCAAACTGATTAAAAATACTACTAAATGAATCTGATTTTGCTAAATTATCATCTGTCTGTTTTCTTCCCAGGTCTCTTGATAAGTTAATTCTCAATTGATAATAACCTTCATATCCAAGATGTTTACAGAATCTAATTACTGTAGAATCACTTACATCACTATAATTAGCCAGCTCAGAAACATTGGCATTAACTGCTTTTTCTGGATTATCAAGAATAAAGCTGGCAATTTTCTGTTCTGCAGGAAAAATATCTTCATATTTATCCTTAATTGTATCTAAAACTGATTTTTCTTTGTTATTTTCCATAATTCACCACCTCATTTATATTATATCAGCATTAATTTATTTTTTAAATTTAACTAAAAACATAACTGAACTCCTGCAACAAAAGTATCTCCCAGTCCAACAGTATATTTAGGTTTATCTATATATTTAGTTGGAACAATGACTACTTGATCTGAATATATACTATTTTCAATTTCTTTTCTTGCCTTAACTCCTCTGGGACTTAGTTCAAGATCAAAAAGTTCAGAAATTTGTTGTATATTCCCATAAAAGCCATGTTTAGCTTTGGCAGTCGCAAGCAAATTACCGTAAATTAAACCTTCTTCTATATCTATCTCTAATTTCTGACCTACATACATTGAATAGTCTTTTGTATGAACAATAACTCCTTTTTTAATTCCAAATTTATCTCTTAAATATTCTGCTCCTTTAACACAACTGATAATATTTTCAATTTCCACAGGGAAATCATAAAACTTTAAAGTATAATCTAGCTCCTCTTCATTTAAACTTAAGATATCAACCTGAGGATAAATATTTTCCATACACAGTTTTTTTATCTCTAAATTATGATAATGAGCATCTTCAAAAAATACTATTCCCGAATTATTTTTTTCTCTGAATTTATTTAAATGTTTTTTTATGTATTTTAATCTATCTAAAAGTATGCTTTTATCTTGAATTACATTAAAACTTGATAAAACATTACTGCTGATTTTTTCGGCATTATTTTCAATATATTTAAAATAAGAATCTGATAATGGTAAATTCTCATTAATAGAAGTTTGAGTTATTATTAATCTATTTGAATCAGGTATTTTAATTTCTTGATCCTTTAATTGAATAATATCACCTTTTTTAAATTGAATGATAAAATGAATCTCATTTTCTGTATTTGATTTAATCTGGTCCGTATGCTCTAACTTACCATTATCTAAAACTGTATAGACTTCTGGATCAGCTAATAGCTCACACATTTCTTTTGATTTTTCTGTTAAATGAACAATCGAAGGACATTTTATTGTAGCAAGAGCCATCGCTGCTTGAACAGCAGTACCTCCAATTCCATATTCCCAGTCAAAATATTTTTTTAACACCTTTTCATCCTCTATATCTACTTCACCACCTATTCCATTAGCACAGAAATAGGTTATTGTTTTTATTAATTTTTCTACTGAATCTATTTTATCAGCTATTTCTATATCCTTAATAGATAGTTCAGGTAATTCATCATTTATTAACTGATTAAATTTTTGCACATTAAAATCACTTATTAAATCAAGATTGCTTGTATATCCCATTGCAGGATATTTATCAGACTCTCTTTTTTTATCTACTATCTTTTCAATTTTATCAAAGGCTAAAACATACTTTTTATTAATCTCCATTTTTTCACCTCTTAAAATTATTTTACACAGGGCAATTTTTAATGATAAAATACTTATATAAACTATTTAAGTGGGAGTGTGTACTTATGTCTAATATTGTAGAAAGAAGAAATAAAATCTTAGAACTACTAGCTCAAAAGGGTAGTGTTAAATCTAATGAATTAGTAGATATACTTGATACTTCGCGCGAAACTGTTAGAAGAGACCTAAATGCTCTGGAGGAAAAAAACCTTTTAACCAAAACATATGGAGGAGCAGTAGCACCTCAAAAAAACACCTGGGAATTTGTGCCTTTACAAGAAAGAGAAAAAACTAATCTTGCTGAAAAAAAAGCACTCTGTAAACATGCTGCAAAATCAGTTTCAGAATTTGATACAATATTCTTAGATAACAGCACTACTGTAATGCATATAACAAATTACATTCCAAAAAATTATAATATTACTTTTATTGTTCATTCAGTTAGATTATTAACTCAGCTTGTTAATATTAATAATCCAAAATGGAATGTAATTAATCTTGGAGGAACCCTAAATTACGAAACTTTTTCTACCTACCGCTATCTAACAATTAGTAATTTAAAACATTTCAAACCAAATAAAGCGTTCATGTCCTGTCATGGTATTGACTCTGATCTCTATGCTACAGAAACAAGAGTAGATGATGTTGAAATCAAGGAATATATATTAAATAACTGTGAAGAAACATTTTTACTGGTTGATAATTCTAAACTACCCAGACAGGGAGTAGTTAAGGTTTCTGACATTGCTGATTATGATACAATTATAACTGACAATAAAGCTGATGGAATGTTTATTAGTCGCTTAAATTCTCATGGATGTAAAGTAGATATAGTACCTATAGAAAATGATTAAATATAGACAACCCTTTATTAGGGCTGTCTATATTTATGGATATTAATATAAAATTAATATAATCTGGCTTTATCATCTGTATTAAATAATTCAATTTTATGAAAAGCAATTTCTTTCATTGCTTTGATACATGGTGGCTGTATTGTATTTGGTTCTCGCAATGATTTATCTTCAATTACTTCCCTCATTTTATTATAATAAGCTGCTTTAATATCACTTGAAATATTTATCTTATTAATTCCTAATTCTACAGACTGGCCTATTTCTTTATCAGGATTACTGGAACCGCCATGTAGTACAAGAGGGATATCAACCTTAGTTTTTATTTCTTTTAATAAGTCAAGCTGTAATTCTGGCTCCATTCCTTCAGGATAAATACCATGTGATGTACCAATAGCTATTGCTAAAGTGTCAACACCTGTTTCTTTAACAAAACGTTTGGCAACATCTGGGTCTGTATAAATAATTTCATTTTCTCCAGCTTCTGCTTCAGCATCTGTTGAACCAATTGTACCCAACTCTCCTTCTACAGATATATCGACTGGATGGGCTACTTTAACAATTTCTTTACAGAGAGAAATATTTTCCTCAAGGGGTAAACTGGACCCATCAATCATAACTGAAGTAAAACCACTTTTAATAGCAAGCATAATTTGATCAAGAGATGAACCATGATCTAAATGTATACATACTGGAACTTTTGTTTTGTTAGCTTTTTCAGTTATTGCTTTTATTATTTCTGGTTTAGTATGACTTAACTCGTCAGGATGTATTGCAATAATAACGGGAGATTGTTTTTCTTCAATTGCCTCAAAAATACCGTTAAGCATTGCATAATCACTGATATTAAATGCTGGTACTGCGAAATTATGTTCGTTTGCCACCTTAAGTAAATCTTTCATATTCATTAACATTAATATTACCTCCTAAATTATTATCTTTCACTTTTTATTTTTTGGCTAATTCAAATATATTTAAATTACTAGTGTTTGACAGAACCTGCTGTCATTCCAGCAATAAAATATTTCTGGAAGAAAAGGAATAAAATTAGTACAGGGAGTGATCCCATTACACTCATTGCTAACATCTGATTCCATTCATAAGCATGCTGCCCCATCAATAAACTGATTCCAACTGGAACTGTACGCATATCATTTGTTTTAGTTAAAGTTAAGGCGAACAAGTATTCATTCCAGGCTCTCATAAAAGTATACATTCCTACAGAAACCAGACCAGGAATAGAAGTTGGAACTAGTACAGACCAGAGCGCCTTAAAACGTGAGCCTCCGTCTATCATAACTGCCTCATCAAGTTCTTGAGGAAGTGTGTTCATATACCCTGTCATCATTAATATTGCATATGGAAGTGTAAATAATAAATAAGTTAAAATTAACGCTCCATATGTATTATATAAGCGTAAAGACACTACTAAACCTAAATATGGAATAAGCAAAGTAATTGGTGGTACAGCTTGAACACTGATAATCAAAGCATTAAGAACTCCTTTGCCAGGAAACTCAAATCTACTAAAAGCATAAGCAGCTAAAATACTTATAAATAAAGTTAAAATTACAACAAAAAAACTAATTAAATAACTATTAAGAAAAAATCTTAATTTTTCCGGACTCTGCAATATCTCCATATAAGGTTTAAAACTAAAAGCCTTTGAGATCCAGGTAGGTGGCCAGGCAAATATTTCAGGATTTGGTTTAAATGAGTTTAAAACCATCCACAATATTGGAAAAGCAGGAAATAACGCACCTAATAAAAGAGCAATAATAATTAATATTTTTATATACCATTTCTTCTTTCCATACATGATTATGTCCTCGCTTTCTGCTGCTTAGCATAGAAAATTGCCAGTATTGTACAGATAAATAAGACTATACCTGCACTTGCTGAAGCCTGTGAATACTGATAACTGCTAAATGCCTGTTTATAAATATAAGTACTCAATGTCTCTGTTGCATTAATTGGCCCTCCACCTGTTGTCAGCCAAATTAACGCAAATTGCTGGATTGTCCAGACAAAATCAAGGGTTAATAGACTAATTAAAATTGGCTTAAGTTGAGGCAGAGTGATATAGAAAAATTGTTTTACTGGATTAGCACCATCAATTGCTGCTGCCTCATACAAATCTCCAGAAATCCCCTGCAGTCCAGCTAAAATACTGATCATATAAAATGGATAACCTGCCCAAATATTTATAGTTGTTACTGCCATTAAGGCAAAACTCCTTGAACTTAACCAGGCAATATTTGTAGAAGCTAAATTTCCCACCTGTAGTAAATAATTAATAATTCCATGAGGGTTGAGCATCATCTTCCACAAAATTGCTATAACTGAAGCTGTAAACATCCATGGCAAAGCATAGATAACTCTAAATATCCCCTTTGTTTTTTCACCAAGATAGTCTGTATTAAGCAGCATTGCAAAAAAGAGACCAATAACTAGATGGGCTATAACACTTACTGAAACAAAAAATAATGTATTTTTTACGGCAACTAAAAAGTCATCATCTGTTAAAACATTTATGTAATTTTGAAATCCAACAAACACAGGATTATTATTGATGATAACATTATCAAAAAAAGAATACCTAATAACCATAAAAATAGGTATTACAAGCAGTACAGCCATTAAAATTAAAGTGGGAGAGAGATAAAGATATGGTGTTTTTTCTATTTTATAATCATTTCCACTAAATAAATTGAATATTTTTTTCAATCCTAACTCTCCTTTCATAAATTAGTTAGTAATTGAGCTATATGATTATAAATTATCATATAGCCCAATTTTTATATCATTATTTAAATAAGCTTCTATTTAAATGCTTTTTCCCATTCTTCCTGAATTACAGCCAGCATTTCATCTGCTGAATCATAATCACCTTCAAGATATAGCTGAAGGTTTTCAGCAAAGTCTCTCATTAACTGTTCAGAAGTTGGCAGTCCGGTAAATTCATTAATAGCATAACTATCTTTATAAATCTCAAATGCATCTAAGAATAATGGATCAGCACCTTCATATTCAGGGTCTGAATTTACATTCCCAGGGAAGGCATTAGCAGCTACTGCAATTCTAGAGTTAACTTCTGGACTCATAAGATATTCAATAAAGTCCATAGATTCAGCTTTATGTTCTGTATTGGAAGCAACACCTATACCCCAATTTGCTACTCCTATACCACTTTCACCATCATAACCATCCATTGTTGGCACTTTCATAATGGCCATATTTAAGTTTGTGTCTCCTCTTCTTAATGTTGTTAAATGTGCTAAGGAGTCAATCATAAAAGCTACTCTTCCATTAGCAAATTCTTCTACCATATCTGATTCTGTCATAGCATAGACACCAGGAGAAACAAGTTCTTTATCAAATAATTCTTTCTGGAACTCTACTGTTTCAATTAGCTTTTCATTACCAATAAGATTAGGTTTTCCATTCTCTAACATATTTCCACCTGAAGCCCATAACCATCCCATAAAGTTATTTTGAATTCCACTTGGAGTAGAAGTTGATAAAGGAATGATCCATCCATAGGCACCTGTATTTTCTGTTACAGCTTCTGCTGCTTTAATAAATTCGCTTCTAGTTTCAGGTAATTCTGTAATACCAGCTTCTTCTAAAAGATCCATGTTAACAAACATTGGGTAAGCGAAGTTTGCTACTGGAATCATATAAGTATTTCCATCAACTCTAATCTGATCTGAAAGTTGACTATCATCATAACCATCTGCTTCCATAAGCGCACTCATATCTGCGATTGAGCCCTGTTTGGCAAAATCATAAACCCAGGAGCCATCGAGTCCCACAACATCTGCCATTGTACCTGTAGCTGCTCCAGCAGATATTTGATCTTTGGTATCTGCATAAGGATTACTTAATAATTCAATCTCAATTCCTGTCTCTTCAGTATATCCATCAGCGATATCTCTAAGTTCTCCCTCAGGCAATTCTACTCCCCACCACTGCTGAAATTCTAGAGATACATCCTGAGCAAAACTTACTCCTGACATACTAAACAAAACAGCCAAAGCAAATAATACAACCATTCCTTTTTTCATACTTAACATAACTTCAACCTCCAAATAATTATTATAGTATTTAGCAGACTCATTCATACTTGGGTTAATATTTTCTTTTTTAAAAATAGTCAGAATATTGTCTGCTATACATGTATTATATAATATTATTTTTTATTGTCAAGTATTTTTTGTATTTTTATGAAAAAAACATAATTTTATAAGTTTTTATATGTAATTATATGTATTTAAATACTTTTTACAAAATTATTTTTTTCACTTAATTATTGTGCTTTTTAAATTAATTGTCTTAATTCGGCTAATAAAAAAATCTCACCAGAATTATAAACTCTAGTGAGATAATTAAAATTTTTCTTTGTTTTTTAAAATATTACTTAAATTCAGTTCAAAAAATTTTTAGATTTTTATAATTTTTAGACTCTGTAATTATATAAGTCATTTTTTTCAAGCAAAGTTTTAGCCTGCTCCACTGCCTCTGCCATACCATAGTTATTAAGATTCTGTTCAAGGTATATTAGGCCTCATCTCCAAGTTATTCTTTTATCTTCTTTCCTTAATTACCAATTACAATTACTGCTTTTTATTAAATAAAAAAGAATGAGAGTTTTTCTAAATTATAAAAATAAAGCCTCCCCCATTTTTGCTCACAGGAGAGGCTCAAAGGCCTTTATTTGGCCAATTTTCTTTCTAATTTATATATTTCTTTTTCATTTTCAATCTGTTTGCGAGCATAATAGGACATATCAGATTCAATGTTATCAAGTTGAGCCTCAGTTTTAGTTCTGTACTCACTTAAACCTCCAACCTGTTCAAATGTAGCATTAAGCCTTTTCTCTATTCGGGCTAATGTCTGATCTGTCTTCTCCCTAAAACTATCAACTTTAGAATCTAGTTCCCTAAATTTAGAATCTAGTTTTCCAACCTTAGAATCTAGTTTTCCAACCTTGGAGTCTAGTTTATCAACTTTAGAGTCTAGATCTTCAATTTTAGAAAGGATTAAATTTAAAGTTTTATCATCAGCCACCTCAGTTTCACTCTCCTTTCTACCTCTTCTCCATAAATCTTTAAAATCTATTAAAATTAATTATTTACTTGTTAATTAGTCACTATCTTAATTATATTACTTTGAACATCTGATAGCAAGAAAATCAAAAAAATACTGATTCCATTTAAATAGTAATCCAAAAAAATGATAGATTTTCAGCTTTTGAGGCTTCCGGTCTCACCAATTTGCAAGTTCCAGCCTTTCAAATACATGAGGATCAAGCAGCTCAATTATTTCTTCCTGCATCTCTTTTACAGCCTCCTGAAACTTAAACCAGTGAGTCTTTTGATAGGTTTTAGTCTTCCAGCTATAGCAGCTTTTTAAAAACTTAAGCTGCTTTGAAAAGTAATCCAGACCCAGACGCTGCCAGCTGCAGCTGCGGTCAATCTTTAAAAAGCCGGTATTTATTTTTACTGCTTCGTTAAACCAGAGTGAGGGATCATAATCTTTTAGTTTTTCTGCCCCAAATTCTTTTTTTAAGCTTAATTTTTGACAGTAATTAATTCTTCGCTTTCTGCAGTTAATTTTAAACAACTCCGGGCATTCTGATTTTTTGCCGATTACTTTAGATAAATCAGCAAGCAGCTCATCTTTTTCGGAGCTGATTTCTGCTGCAGTTGCTGCTGGACTTTTATATTTTTTTAATTCTTCGAAGATCCTACCCGCAGCTTTTAAAAAAATCTTCTTATTATCCCGCAGAGAATTTGACGCACAGAGGCGGGGATCATGCCATAGAGCATGAGGAATATCCAGGCAATGGCCGGCAGCTGCATGACCAATCTTATAAACTGATCTATTAAAAAATGCACTTAACTTCTGCTGAATTTCCTCCACCAGGTTAAATTCATCATAATAGCCGACAAAATTCTGATGGGCAAAACTATCAGCAAAAGCATGAATGGCCAGCCCTATTTTATATAAATTATCTGATTTCAAACCCAGCTTAAGCACCGCTCTGGCATTTTTACTGTCTGGAGTAGTATTTAAGAGGTGCAGCTTACCATCCTTTCTCCTGGCAGAATCAACCAAAGGATCACCAGGAATAAAGTGAAAAACCGGATAAATGCGAAATAAATTTTTCTTTGGTCTGGTGATATTTTTAGTCTGAGAAATATAGTTACTGTAAGCAGAGTCAGAATGCTGATCAATATGATAGATTAGATCATTATCATCTATATACTGGCTCGAGTAGGCTATTATCTCAGCTTCTGCCGGCTTAAAACCGGCTCTTGCAGCTATCAGGTAGGTCATGTAATAATGAAATTCGATGTTCAATTTTATCACCCCGTTTTTGTCTTAAATCCTATTTCGAGCTCAGTTAAATTTTTCCTGCTTTTTAGTGAATTTTTTCTCAAAATTATTAAAAAAGAACAGCTCTTAAAATTTTGGGAGCTGCTATAAATATTTAAATTTTTAATTTTATTTACCCAGACAGCACTTCTTATATTTCTTACCACTGCCGCAGGGACAGGGATCATTGCGGCCAACTTTTTTGTTTTTAACTACTGTCTTTTCTCCCACTGAACCATCTCTATTTTTGGGCAGCGGCTGCAGATTCTTTTTCTCCTCTTCAAAAAGCTCATTTGGAGTGTGTCCTTTAAGAATCCACATCCGAGTATTGTTGTGCAGCTCATTTAACTGTCTTATAAATTTATCGGACTGCTCCTCACTTTCAAACTCATATTTATCAGTAAAATCCTGCAGCGACTTGATTGAACTTAAATCATTTTTTATATCGAGCATCATCTGCCAGAGTAAATCTTCAGCCTCATCCTGATCAATCGAAAAATCATTAATCAGCATTTTTTTGAACTTGCGCTGCACAGAATTTAATTTCTCCTGTTCATTAGTACCAGCATAAAGTATCTCTTTTTTTCGGGGTAGATAATAATCAACATTTGGCCGCATTTTAATTTCATCAATAATAGTCTCCGGCTTCAAAACACCCGGATCCAGATAGTAATAGCGGTAGCGTTCAAGATCATAAGTTGAAAGATATGTTTCATCAATAAGCATTAGAAAATCAACATACTGATCAATACTTTTTTCTTCTTTAAAGTAGCGATCATAAAAATCTTTAATTTGTCCTGCTCTTAAAGCTCCATAATAAGCTAATAAACCGCGAACAAAAGTTATAATATCCTGGTTTTCTTTAATTTTCTTCTTATATTCAGGAGCATTTATAATTTCTTCAATTTCTGCTGCCAGATCAACAGGGATTCTGACACTGGTTTCTTTTTCATCATCAATTAAATCAAGAATTCCTCGATAATAAAAGTTATAGAGGGCCGGTGGTAGAACATCTCTAAAAGTCACCTCTACCCGCTCATTATTTTTTTGTTTTTCAAGTACCATTTCTAAAAATTTAATATTTTTCGGCAGCTGGTACTTAAGCCAGCATCTTAGTTGAGATTTAATCCTTTGACTTAGAGCTTTTATTAATTCATTCTTATTTAACTGACTGATTCCACTAAACTCCCAGTACTGTCTGATTTCTGTTAGCTCTTTTTTGGTTAGAGTTGATAAAAAATCATTTAAATTCTGCTCTGACATAACTCAGCCTCCTCTTAAGCTGATTAAAATCATATTTAAGATTTAAACGAATCATTATTAGCTTCTAATACCACCGATTACTGTAACAAAGCACTTGTAAAAAAAAGCAGCCCTTTATAAATCAAAGAACTGCTCTTAATATTTAAGTTTTGATTTAATCAGGAATTTAAATACTTTTGATATTATTTTCAGCCTTTGAATCTTTCAGCTGATCAATTTTCATTTCTAATTCACTCTGGTCAAGACTCAGGCGAACAGTTTGAATATGAATTTTCTCAATTGTATAATTCATATAATCAAATCGATCATCCAGCTAATCAAAACGGTTCTCAAGCATCTCCAAAATTTTAGCTTCTGACATCTGTTTTACCTGCCCCGCTTCCTATTCTCCATATATCAATATTATATCTCAGAATGAAGGCAACGTGCAAACATAAATTCACATAATATTTTAATACTGCAAAAATATTTATCTTTCAAATTCAGATATAATTTTATTCTTTCTTCTCTCTGCTAACTTGATATCAGTTGAAGGTTTTCTCTTAAGGTGTTTGTTAAAAATTATCATCTACACTGTCTCACATAATTAATCACTTTCATGAAAAAATGGAGGTGTAATTACCGTTAAATCATCATCAACATTTGTAATATTACCAATTAGTAAAGATACTTTTTCTAATATAGGAGCAAGAATATCTCTATTCTCATCAATTTCTTTTTCTAAGCTTTCTATATTTAATTTATCTTTAAAATCCTCATTAAGCTCATATATAACACTTAGTTCCACTAAAATATTATAAAATGTTTCAGGGTTAAAAAATACTTTTCTTTTGAAGATTAAATAAACATGATTTTCATCATAATCTTTGACAATTATTTGTTGTATAATAAAATTACCGGGAATTGCAAAGTAGTATTCCAGAAATTGCATCTGGATACATTTCATTTTTCCGAGCTGTCCAATCAATATGAAAGGAAATTCAGTAATCTTAACACCCTTAATTTTTGAACTAAATCCGTCAAAAAAATTCGCCTTTCTTCCAGAATTCTTAATACCTGGATGGCGAGAGTGAAATATGCCAAAATATTAAATTCATCCGCATCCTCATCATAAATAAAAAAAGTTCTGCTCTTACCTAACTGTTCAAACAGAATTGCCCTATTTTTTAAGAAATATTCAATATCTGTATCTTTTTCACAAAGAAAAACAGAAATAAGTTCTTAAGCTTTAGACTCATTACTCATTTCTATTAATCTTTTTAGCGAGATAATATTTGTTTTAATTTCTTCTCACCTCGCTGCTCTTTTTCAGCTGATACGAGGCTTTTATCAATTTTAATACTTTTATTGGGAGTGGAAATAATTCTCTCGAATGACTCCACAGCCTCCTTAGTATTCAATGTAAAATCCTTATTAAAAGATGATGTGGCCATCCTGGTCCCTTCCTTTATCAGTATAATATATTTTACCTTTTTTTATTAATTCCTAGATCACACAAACTACAATTTTTATTCAGTTAACTAATTTATCTTTTTTTGAATATATTATATCTTAAATCAAGCTTATAATCGATATTCATTTCAATAAATTTCCTCATCTTCTAATATTTATACTACATAAAGTATATCATAGAATATTTTAGAAATTAAGTAAATTATTATTTTGGTGGCAAATAAAAAATTTGGTACTCAAAATATATTATATAGATCGAGTACCAGACTAATTATTTAATTCATGACATCACTTTCACCTAATTTATAATCAACTATCTCCAGTTTGTTCTTGATATCAAGTCTATACTTGCAGGCTTTAAATTCAGCCTCTTTAGTCAGCAGGTCAGCTGCTTTTAATTCCAGATTCTGATAGCGGTTTTCTGCCAGTTCTCTATCTCCAAACCAGAAACGAAGGCGATCTCTTAGAGCATATTCAGCAGGGTTTCTGGGCCGGCCATCATACATCTGCCGGTCAAAATAACCTTCCATTCTAAATACATCCTTAATATTTTCTCCAAATTCTTTAGAAACACTGCACTCATCACACTGACGGCAGATATAATCTCCCAGCTCTTCCGCATTGGCAAATAATTCCTCTTTATCTGCTTCAGTCAGCGGCTTAAACTCTTCTGCCAGTTTAGGAAAGTTGAATTTATCGAAATAATTGAAGTGAGTCATCATCACATCAAAATCATCTGTTTTTAAGGCTTTAAGCAATACATCAGGCTGACCATGAGCTGTAATTCCAATATGTTTGACCTTGCCCATTTCTTTTGCCTTTTTAGCCGCTTCCAGTGAGCCCCCCGGCTTTAAAATCTCCTCTAAATCTGCCTCATCACCAACACCATGCATGAAAATTATATCGAGATGATCTGTCTGCAGATTTTTTAGACTGCGGTCGATTTCTGCCATTGCGCCCTCAGCATCTCTGACTCCGGTTTTACTGGCCAGAACAAGCTCATCCCGCCTATTTTTTACTATTTCTCCAATCTTTTTTTCTGATTCACCATCACCATAAGAAGCAGCTGTTTCCAGATAATTTCCACCTCGATCTAAATAAGTGGTCAATAAATCTGCAGCCCTGTCAGCTGGTATTTCTATCAGGTGAAAGCCTCCAAAACCCAGCAGACTTATCTTCAGCCCGGTTTTTCCTAATTTCCTTTTTTCCATCAAGAAACTCCTCCTAAGCTAATAATATTTCTTATAAAATTTAATCTAAAATGTTAACTTTATTATTCATCACTGATCAATTATATTTAAAACTATCAATCTTGAAATATTATGTGATATCTTTAGCACTTTTATATAATTTGTCATAAAAATCCAACCTTATATCTCTTAATACAGGAAAATAAGGGCGAAATTCACTTGTTCTTTTATAATCTATAGTACCAATAACAAGATCTTCTTTATCATAATCAGCTTTACAGATAACGGGTTCTCCTGGCACTTTGGTGTCTTTATCACCTGGTCCAATTATAGTACTTCCACCCCAATATTCTGTATCTCCCTCTTTACCACCTAAATTACAATAAGCATACCAGACAGCATTTTCCATCGCTCTTGCTTTTACTAAAGGTTCAAATATATTTTTTTCAAATGATGGAGAGCCGGAAATTCCAACTAATAAGTCTGCACCTTTCAAAGTTAATAGTCTTGATATTTCTGGAAAATAAATATCATAGCAGACCATCATCCCAATTTTACCTATTTGGGTTTCAAATACCGGACTTTTGGAACCTGCTCTAAAATATCTGCGATCAGGAAAAGCACCTGGACCAACTTTATCAGTTGCGTGTCCAGGTAATGTATGCTTTCTCCATTTGCCAATATAACCTTCAGGACCAACTAATACTGCATCATTATATAATACACCTTCAATTCCCTTTTCCGGCATACCCCATATTATATATATATCATTATCTTTGGCTATATTAACAAACTGATTTACAGTTGGTCCTGGTATCTTTTCTGAAACTTCGAAAAAAGCATCTCCACAATTATATCCTGTAAGTGATAGTTCTGGAAAAATAATCAGATTAACATTCTGATCAGCAGCTTTCTCAATATATTTTTTCATTTTTTTGATATTATCTTCTTTTTTTAAAGTTTGCGGCTCAATCTGTCCTAAAGCAATTTTGACCTTCATACTTTTAATCTCCTTTATTCATCTAGTTTTTAATAAAAGATATACTACCTTAGCTTAACCTTAAAAGTTTTAATTTCATAAGGTTTTATTTTAAATTCAAACTCAGAATCATCATTTTCAATTTTTTCTATATTTTCTTCAACTAGATTGCATTCATGAACAGATTTAATTTCATTATCTAATTTTACTTTCACTTTATCTCTTCTATTTCCATATTCATAGAACCTTAAAATTACTTCATCACTATACTCAGCCTTTTTAACAGTTTCTAGAATAGTACTCTGTTCTTCGACCTCAATAAATGACTTCTCAGTTGGCTCAACACCATTTTCACCCTCAACTTTAACATTTTGAACTGGATAATTTAACTCATAAGCTTCCTTTACAGTCTCAGCTTCAAACCAGCTTCCTCCATGAGGATAAAGACTATAGGTAAATGAGTGATGACCTTGATCAGCTTCAGGATCAGGATAAATACCAGATTTAATTAATGTAAGACGCATTGTCTGATCTTTGATATCATATCCATATTTGCAGTCATTTAAAAGACTAACTCCATAATCCCCCTCTGATAAGTCTGCCCATTTATGGCCAACAACTTCAAACTTAGCATAATCCCAACTTGTATTCCAGTGAGTGTTTCTCTCAACATTACCAAATTGAATTTCATAATTTGCTTTAGTTGTTCTTACATCAATAGGAAAGGCAGTTTTTAAAAGTATTTGTTCTTCTGACCAATCAACTTCTGTTTCAAAATCAATACGACGTTTATCAGCATAAACTATCATATCCTGTTTAATCACTGAATCTAAGAATCTCCATTCTAGATTAATACGTACTTTATCATTTTCTTTATTTATTTTCATTTCTTTTAAGTCGTCAATAATATATTCCTTATCCTGATAATAAACATCTATATCCCAGGCATTAAAGCGCATAGGACGATCTTCAAAAGCCTGAAGTAAATTCGCTGTACCAGTTTCAGTAATAACTTCTCGTTCATATTCCTTATCATATAAAGAAACAATTTGTCCTTTATCATTTATTTCAATCTTATAAAACTTATTTTCAATTAAATTAGCTTCAACTTTTAGTTCCTTTACTGATTCCTTCTCTAAACTTTTCTTTATCTTTTTATCATTTTTAACGACTGGTTCCAGAGTTTCTTCATCAATTTCAAAAGAATAATATCCATTTCCAGGGATTGATTCAATTTCGTACTCTTTATTATTTAAATCTAAGTATGCATCTCTAGACCAGGGAAGCGAATTATAAACAACAACTTTTTTTCCATTTCCTTCAATCTGGTATGCAATCTCTTTTAAACTACTATTTAATAAAGTCTCCGTTTCATTAAATAATTCTTTAAATTCTGCATTAGAATCTTCGTAAACCTCTTTAATTGAAGATCCAGGTAGAATATCATGAAACTGATTTTTTAGTACAATTTCCCAATTTTTATTAATCTCATCCGCAGGATACTCTAATTTATTATTAATTGAACTGAAATTATTAAATAATTCTACATCATGAAGCATTATTTCGGCCTTACGGTTATTTTTCTTAACTTCCGCCTGAGATGTATATGTTCCCCGGTGATACTCTAAATAAAGTTCGCCATCCCAGACAGGTAGTTCTTTCTCTTTTTCCATCTTATCTGCTAAATCTTTAAAATAATCTTCAGACTTTCCAAAACTAACTTCAGGCATTCCAGGAACTTCCTGCATTTTTTTGCCTGATTCGATCATTTTCCTTGTAGGTCCACCACCACCATCACCCCATCCATAAGCCAGCAGCAGATCATCATTAATATCTTTTTGTTGATAATTATCCCAGATACCTTTAGTTGATTCAGGATTTAAAATTCCATTGTAGGTATAAAAAGGTGAATCATTATGAATTTCAGGTGTTGTAATAAAGTGGGTTAAAACTTCTGTACCATCAATACCTCTCCAGGTAAATGTATCATACTCAGGTCGATTAAATTGACTCCAACTAATTTTGGTAGTCATAAAATATTCCATTCCACTTTTTTTAATAATTTGTGGTAGTGCCCATGAATAACCAAAAACATCAGGTAACCATAAAATATTCCAATCAACATCAAATTCTTCTTTAATGAACTTTTTCCCATGAATAAATTGTCGAACTAGTGATTCACCTGAAGTTACATTACAGTCTGCTTCTACCCACATTCCACCTGTTACTTCCCATTTGCCTTCTTTTATTTTTTCTTTTATTTTAGCATAAATTTCAGGATAATCTTCTTTTATAAATTTATATAACTGAGGCATTGTTTGTACATAAGTATATTCAGGGTATTCATCCATTAATTTTAATACTGTTGAAAATGTTCTAGAACACTTTTCTCTAGTATGTAGCAGCTGCCATAACCATGCTACATCAATATGTGAATGTCCAACCGCTGTAATCTCCGGTAAATTATCTTCACTCTTTAATTCCTTAAGTGCCTCTTTTAAATAACTATTAGCTTTTTCTGCACTCTGCAAGAATTTTTCAGAATTAACTTTTCTAAAATCTAAGATATTTATGGATTTATCTAAAACTCTTAATAACTTTTCTCTTAGATCTTCACCTTTCTCCATGGTTTTAATTGATTCAAAAGTTATTTTAACTCGCTGATAAAAATCTTCTAAATTTTTATTACGATAAATTAAAGCTGCTCCTTTAAAAATATGTTTTTTATCTTCCAAACCGCTAAATGCTTTAATAGAAATTTCCAGTTCTGAACTAAAACTTAATTCTTTTTTAGTTAAGCAGACTAAAGAATGACTTCTGTCTAGTCCCTGCAGAGGCTTTCCATTAAGATAAAGTAAAGATTCTGAACCACTTAAATTCCCGAAATGTCCTGCCCCTGGAATAATTTTTAGATAAATTTTACCTTTTTCTAAATCCCACTCTTTAGGTACTTTAACTCTAGTATTGAACCACTGACAGACATTTTCCCCTCCCCATCTTTCACCAACTTTAAGTTTTTGGGATGTCATTTTTGTAAACTCAGGCAGCTTTTTATTCTCTAATTTAGCTGGATAAACTTTGAATTCTTCAATCTCTACACTTTTTTGACTTAAATTTTCTTTTAAATCCTTTAAATATCTTTCTATCTTTCCTTCTTTCATAAACATATTTAATCACTCCAATTTTTATTATTATTTTAGCCTTTTACTGCTCCAGCAGTCAAAGCTTTAAGTATAAACTTTTGTAATAAAAATACCATTATTATAGCAGGTAATAAAGATATTATACTTGCAGCTGCTAAATAATGAGTACTTATTTGTTGAAAGTTACCCTGTGTCATTAAAATACCAACTGAAACAGGATATTGACTAGTTCTATCTAAAAGTAAATAGGGAAGCAAAAATTGAGACCAGGCATTAATAGAAATAAATATTGTAGCACTGGCTAAAGCAGGTAGTGCAACTGGAAGAATAACTTTATGCAATAATTGAAATCTTGAAGCCCCATCAATTTTGGCTGCCTCATCTAACTCTTTAGGTATAGCGTCAAAGCCACCTTTTAATAAAAAAGTCGCAAATGGAATTTGGATAGCAATATAGACCATTGATAGCCCGAAATAATTGTTTAGTAATCCTAGATTAGAATAATACCGATAAATTGGAATACCAATAACAATAGGTGATATCATTTGAAATATAAGAATTACAAACAGCAATTTAGCTTTATTCTTAAAATCAAATCTAGAAAATGAATATGCTGCAGGTATAGCTACTAAAAGTGTTCCTAACACAGTATATATAACTAATTTAAAAGAGTTCCAAAGATAAGTAGTCATTGTAGTGTTATTTAATACATAAAGAAAATTATCAAAAGTTATATCTTTTGGAATAAAGGTTGGTGGAAAAATAAAAATTTCTGAAGTTGTTTTTAAAGATAAAGAAATAGTCCATAAAATAGGTAGTAAAAAAAATATTGAAACTAAACCATATAACATATAAATTGATATTTTTTTAACCACTTACTGATCACTCCCCATAAATCCTGCATATAATATTGTAAAGCTACCAGAAAGAATTAACATAATTACAGCGTATGCGGAGCCTCTTCCTAAATTTAAATGTCTAAAAACCTGTTTGTACGCTCCAAGTGATAAAACTGTTGTACTATTACCTGGTCCCCCCTGTGTAAGAGCAAAAATAGAATCATATGTATTAAAAGTATAAATGGTAATCAAAATTGTGTTTATCATTAGCATTGGTTTGAGCTGAGGTAAGGTAATATTCCAAAACTGCTGCCAGGTTGAAGCACCATCTATAGAGGCTGCTTCATATAATTGATCAGGAATCCCTCTCAAAGCAGCATACTGCATAATCCCACTAAAACCTGTTCCACGCCAGACATTAGCTAAAACTACTGAAAACAATGCCCAGGAAGGTGTATACAAAAATGGTATTTGATTAAATCCTAATAATCTAATAAAATAATTTAAAATTCCCCAGGAACTGCTGCTGTACATTATACTCCAAATAACTCCAGTTATAATTCCTGGAACCACCCAGGCTGTAATCATTGATAATTTCACTAAAGAGCTACCAAATAAATCTTTATTAATCAACATAGCTGTAATTAATCCAAGCAATAACTGAAATAAAACTGATGCAAATACAAAAATCAAAGTAACTTTCATAACCTGCCAGAAATCGCTGCCTGTAAGAATATGTATGTAATTCTCAAAGGTAAAACCTTCTTTTATAGATGTTATTGTTGCGTTACTAAAACTTAATCTTATTACATTTAATAAAGGATATAAAAAGAAAACCCCTAAAACTAAAGCTAATGGAATAACCCAAATCCACCATCTTTCCATTATGTTTTTATTCATACTCTTCATCCTTTCTTTACACATTCTAATTTAATGAGGGCTCATTTTTTAAAATAAGCCCTCATATTATTTTTATTATTTATTTGCTTCCCATTCACTTAAAGCTTCTCTCTGTATCTCATCGACTTCAGCTTCAATATCATCAGTTTGACCAGTAAGTAAACGTCCTAAAGCAGTCTGAGTAAGTTCAGAAACTGTATTATAAAGAGAATTAGCAGGTCTAGCATTTCCATATTCTAGAGATTCACCTAATTTAATCATGCGTTCATTTTCAGAATAATACGGATCATTTTCATATATTGATTCTCTTGTAGGTAAGTAATTATAGACTTTTGTTCTTTCTGCCATAGCTTCTTTACTACCTACTACTCTCATAATATAGTCAGCAGCTAATTCCTGTTTTACAGGATCATCACTTAATACAGCCCATGTCCAGCCACCATTACTATTTGCTCTTTGATCTGCTTTCATTTGTGGGAGGGGTACAAAATCCCATTTTTCATCAGCATCATCAATTATATCGTCAATTTGATTATACAACCAACTTCCATTTGCAACCATTGCTACATTATCAGAACGAATTTCAGCTAACATTGGATCACTAGAGGTAATTGAAGAAACCATAACAGGAGCTGCACCTGTGTCAACTAGTCTTTTTAGAAAACCTAAACTATTTACTAATGCTTCCTTATTTTTTCCTTCGCCAATAACAGGTCGTCCGTTTTCATCAAACATTTCTCCATCCTGAGCCCAAAATAAAGGCCATACATTACCATTAACTGCACCTTCCCAGTTGCCGAGCCATGCAAGGAAACCGTGAACTCCTTTTTCTTCTTTCATCTTTAAAGCCAAATCAATTGTTTCATCCCAGGTTCTTGGAGGTTCTTCAATCCAATCTTTTCTATAATAAAGAAAGCGAGCATCAGTTTCACCCCAAATTGCATGCATTTCTCCATCTTTCATAACTACATCTTTTGTGAAACCAAAAAAATCATTAACAGCATCCTCACCCATATATTTATTTAATGATTTGGTATAACCATTTTCTATAAACCTGCCTATCCAAAATGAATCAATATGTGCAAAATCAGGCGCATTACCAGATTCGGCTTGAGTCAACAAAGTTGCCATTGTCATAGAAATTTGTCCGGTTGGTGCTACCTGAACATCAATTCTAGCATTAGGATGAGCTTTAGCCCACTCTGCAGCAGCTTTTCTTATATAGTCTTTTCTATTGTCAGTAGCAGCAAATAATGTATCAGAGCGCTGAATATTGGCTGTTAAAACTATCTCAGCATCTGGATTACCAATTCTCTCAGGTGTAACTAATTCATAGTCTTGAGCGAAGGAAACAGAAGTCATAGCAAATAATACAAGCAAAGCAATTAGTAATGTTTTCTTTTTCATAATTTTTAATCTCCCCTTTATTATTAGTAAAATTCTAATCAATTAACGGCAGAAGTTAAGTAAAATCCTCACCTCCTTTGTCTAATAAAATAATAACTATTTTGACACAAAATTATATTTATTCTGAAAATTTAAAATAAAAGACCTAATCAATAGGTCTACATGAATCTCTTATCTCTAAATCACAGGATTGATAAATTTGTTGAATTTCTTTTTCTTTATTATTTCCTTCTATATATTCTAAAAGCAGATTTACCGACTTTTGACCAATGATGTCTGAATGTTGATTGACTGTGGTTAATTTTGTTTCTAAATGTTTAATTTTATCAGTATAATCGAAGCTTACTACCGATAATTCTTCTGGAATGTCAATCTGATATTCTCTGGACATTTTGATCAAATCAATTACAATAATATCATTCACACCAATTACTCCTGTAATATTGTTTTTTTCTATATGATTAAAAATTTGTTCATTAATTTTATCTCTAGTCTGTTGTTCATCATAAGTAAACACATCATTTTCTTTAATACCATATTCTCTTAAAGCTCTTTTATATCCAGTAATCCGATCTTCAATAGTACTTGTGTTGGAATAATGACCTTTTAAAAACATTATATTTTCATGGCCTAATTGAATTAAATATTCTGTTGCTTTATAGCTACCATTTATATTATCTGCCATTACACAACTTGTATGACAAAACTGCAACTTTCTATCCACTAAAACAAATGGAAATTTTTCAGATTTAAGATCATAAATAGCTGTACTATCTTTTTGATCTTCAGCGGGATTAATAATTAATCCATCAACCATTTGACGTTTCATAAATTGGATAACTTCAGCTTCTTTTTTATAATTATTAAAGTGATCTTTTAAGATAAAAGTATATTCACTACCATCCAAAGCACTTTCAATGCCGTTAAGAATTTCTATATTAACACCATCAGTATAAGGCATAATTACTCCAATTTGCTTACTTTTATTATCTTTATTGTCTTTTTCACCCTGTGTGTCATAAACAAAAGTACCGGTGCCCTGAACCCTATATAAATAACCTTGATGGACTAATTCCTCAATAGCTTTTCTTATAGTATACCTGCTAACCTCTAGTTCATTACTTAATTCTCTTTCTGACGGAATCAATTTTCCCTTTTTATATTCTCTATTTTTAATTTTATTTAAGCGAATTTCATAAAAATACGCCTTGATATAACAAAGATTTTAATGATATAAAAAGGGCTTCACCCCATCTTGTCGAATTTAATAGTAGCACC
>NZ_QPJF01000032.1:0-30827 GCF_003337665.1 Halanaerobium sp. ST460_2HS_T2 | reverse complement strand
AATCTTCAAATTCAAATTAAAAGGCTTATTTTTATGATTCGCAGACAATATTTTTTTGAATTAAACTAAATTAAGCGTATTATGAAATTCGCTTATGTAGTAAACAGTAATCTTTCTGCTCATTTAGAAACAGCTGTTTATAATGAATCACTTAATCCGGATAGTGAACTGACTGGAGAGGTTATTTCTTCGATTTCAGGTTTTTCTTTTAGAATTAATCCTCAGACAGTAATTAACTTAGACTGGTTAATTGCAGGTGAGTTTGATAGTCTGGAAAGTGGAGCCGAAGCCAGTATTTTATATGGATTACTAAATGGATATATTCAGGGAATATATTTATATATTCCTCCAGAAACAGCAGAATATATGGAAAAAGATGAAGGAGAAGATAAATCAATTTCTTTTCGGCTTGATTTAAATAATAATATTAGTATCAATCCAACAGTTGGTCAGCGAAAAAGTCTTGCAGATGAGATAGATGAAAGTGACTATTATACTTTTAGAGTTATTTATAATCCTAGTTGGAGAAATTATAATGCTCTGACTCTTTATTATGAAGATAATAGATCTGAGTATTCTTTTATCGGGCAAAATGATCAAATATATATTTTTTTAGGAGATAAAATAAGAAAAGGAATTGGTCTGGAGAATAATATATATGGAAGAACATTTAGAGTTTCCAGCGATCTGGCATATTATGATAATCAGATTAAAGTTAGTAATTTTTATGAAGAAAATTATCAGGATTATGAAGCTGAAGTAGGTTTATATAAGCGATTTGGCAACTATTTATTACTCTCGGCTAATTATGATGGTGAACAGCAGCGAGATGATCAGGGAGTAAGATACTATGATCGAGAGTATGATGGAGAAATCAGGCTGTCATTTGGCAGAAGAGCTTCATTATCTTTAGGGGCTAAAAGAAATGAAGAAGAGTCGGAAGACAGAATAGATGAGGAGAGTAATCTGCGTTTGAATTATTACTTTAATCGGGAGTTTAGTTTAACTGCTGAACTAAAAGATTATCATTCGGAGTTTTTAAGTGATTACCAATCAGTTAGTTTAACTGGCAATTACTATTATTCTGATAATCCTGGTTATATTAGATTATCAGGCGAATATATTGTTCCTGATCAGGGAGAAGCCGGTACTTCATTTAGGGCAGCTTATGATATTGTTAGAGATAATGAAAGTGAAATTAAAATTGAAGTTGGTAGAGAATATACTGATTTTGTAAACAATAATTACGAAGAATATGCTACGATTTCCTATTCTCATGCCTTTTCATTCATTGGTGGAGAAAATAAACCAACCAGATTTACTGATTTTGAGCCTCGGCCTATTGTTGCTGGTTATGCCTATCTTGATGAAAACTATAATGGAGTTATGGATCCAGGAGAAAAAAAACTGGCTGATATTCCGATGAGGTTAGGTAATATGCTGGCGGTTAGTGATCAGGAAGGTTTCTTTATCTTTAAACCATATTTTAATGATATTTATTTTCTTAACTTTGATTATCGCAATCTGGTTGCTGATTATACACCGGTTACCGAAGAGATATTAGTTAGAGTTAAAGATAATCAGAATGTTATGCAGAATTTTGGAGTTACAATTAATGGTACAATTAGCGGTAAAGTTTTTATCGATAAAAATGCAAATGGAGTTAAAGATCAGAATGATCAATATCTAATGTGGGCTGGACTGGAGGTTGCTGGATTAAATAAAAAAGACTATACAGATCAGCTGGGAGAATATTATTTTCAAAATATTCCTCTGGGATATCATCAGTTAAGGCTTTTAAAAGAATCTCTGCCCAGTGGAACAAGGCCTCTCAATGGATATACTCAGGATATCTTTATAACAGAGGATCAACTTGATCACCATAATATTGATATTCCAATAGTTTATGGAGATTAAGTTACCCCAGGGCATTATGGCCCTGTTTAGCCCCGGTTTAAAAGCCGGGGTTTGATTTTGAAGTCATTTAATAATATTTAATTTTAAAATTAAATTTAAGGCTTTAAAAAAGATTAGGAGTCTAAGACTTTAATATATTAGTAAAAACACTAAATTGCTGTAAAAACAAAAATTTTACTGGACAATTTTATTATTCTATTATATAATTCGACTATGAGTCATATTGACTGGTGGTCGAAATTTTATTTATATATTTTTTTTTATCCAATTTTACTCCCCTCCCCCGGGGAGTTTTTTCTTTTTAAAAATAATTTATTTCGAAATTGTTTTAGCTGATTATTTTAGAGTAAATGAGACTATTTAATAATTATAAGAACTATTGGAGTTTTAGAAAGAGATAAACTTACCTGAAGTCTAATAATGACCAAAAATAATATAATTACTACTTGCATTATTTTTCAGAATATTTTATAATCATAAATGTAAACGTTAACGGAAACGTTAACGGAAAATAGCTAAACTTATTACATAGATAAAATTATCCACTAATTTAATTTATAAATCAGGTGATAACAAATGAAGGTTACAATTAAAGATATAGCCAGAGAAGCTGATGTGTCAGTTACCACTGTCTCCAGGGTTTTAAATAATAAACCTGATGTTGGTGATGATACCAGAGCAAAAATATTAAAAATAATAGACGAGATGAATTATAATCCCAACAGTGTGGCTCGCGGGCTGGTGATGCAGAAAACTCATACAATTGGTTTGATTATTCCTGATATCAGCAACCCTTTTTTCCCCCAGGTTGCAAGAGCGATTGAAGATAAAGCTCAAAAACTGGGTTATTCAGTTATCTTTTTTAATACAGATAATCATTTGGAGCGAGAAAAGAAAGCAGTGGAGTTATTTAAAAGTAAACAGGTAGATGGTCTAATTGTCTCTCTGTCTCTGGGAAACGAAAAAATACTCAGAGAATTAAAGGCAACAAATTATCCTGTAGTTCAGATTGATAGATCAGTACTTAGTGACTCATATCCCCTGGTCAGTATAGACAATAAAAATTCTGCCTATCAGCTGGTTGAATACATGCTTAAAAAAGGTCACCGCAAAATTGCACATATCAGTGGTGATTTAAATACTACTACTGCTCGTGAGCGACTGGAAGGCTATAAAAAGGCACTCAGAGATTACGAAATTGAAATTAATCAGGATTATATTATTGAAGGAGATTATACTCAGCATTCTGGTTTTGAGGCAATGCAGCAATTATTAAAATTAAAAGAAAGGCCTTCAGCAGTTTTTGCAGCCAATGATTTAAGTGCTGCCGGTGTTTATAAGGCTTTATTTGCTGCTGATTTGCAGATACCTGACGATATTGCAGTTGCAGGACACGATGATATTGATATTGCTTCACTTTTAAGACCGGAGCTAACCACAATGCGTCAGCCCAAATATAGTCTTGGCGAAAGAGCAGTAACAGTTCTTTTAAGGATGATAAATAATCAGCAAATCGATATTGAAGATCAGATTTTAAAAACGAATTTAATTATCAGAGAATCAGTTTAAAAACTAGAATAATTTATAAAGCTAGAATAATTCTTTAAATATAGAACTAATTAGAAAGCAGGTGAATTAATTGGCCAAAATACTTATTATTGGAAGTATGAATATGGATTTAGTGGTTGAAACTGAACGCTACCCTGAAGAAGGTGAAACTATAATTGGAGGTAAGTTTGAGCAGATTCCAGGTGGTAAAGGAGCCAATCAGGCTCTGGCAGCGGCAAAGCTGGGAGATGAAATTGAGTTTATAGGCGCCTGTGGAGATGATAGTTTTGCTCCTAAACTAAAGTCAAGCTTAAAAGCTGGCGGAGCGGTAATTGATAATATTTTTGAGATTAAAGGAGTAAGTACAGGAGTTGCGGTTATTACAGTTGATAAAAAAGGTAATAATCGAATTATTGTTTCTCCAGGAGCCAACTATCAGCTTGGACCGGATAAGATTGAGAAAGTAAAAAATAAAATTATTGAAGCTGAAATTGTTCTGTTACAGCTGGAAATTCCAGTTGCTACAATTGAAAAAATTGTAGAGATTGCTTCAGAAAATAATACCCAAATTATTCTTGATCCTGCACCGGCTCAAAAATTGTCTGACCGGATTTTAGCAAAGGTAGATTATCTACTGCCTAATGAAGGTGAACTTGATTTACTGCTGGATGAGTCAGAATCCAAAAGCAGATTAGAAAAAATTGAAGAATTACTCGGAATAGGTGTAAAAAACATAATAGTTACTGAAGGAGATAAGGGAATCAATTATTACAGTAAAGGTAAAAATATGCATCTTGATACACTGCCAGTAAAAGCAGTTGACACTACAGCAGCCGGAGATGTTTTTGCTGGAGCTTTTGCAGCCAGTTTAATGGCAGAAAATAGGTTGAAAGAAGCATTAGAATTTGCTGTTCAGGCTGCGGCTTATTCGGTAACTAAAAGAGGTGCCCAGAGTTCTATTCCGGATAAAAAAGAACTGAGTCAATTCCTTGCTGAAAGGAGTAAATAAAATGAAAAAAAATGGAATAATTAATAGTGAATTAGCACGAGTTGTTGCTGAAATGGGACATAAAGATAGTCTGACTATTGCCGACTGTGGTCTGCCAATTCCACAGGAAGTTGAAAGAGTTGATTTGGCACTGACCAAAGGTTATCCTGAGTTTTTAAAAATATTACGAGCTATGCTTAAAGATCTGGTTGTTGAGAAAGCAATTCTGGCTGCCGAAATTAAAGAAGAAAGCCCGAAGTTAGAAGCGGAAATATTAGAATTACTGCCCGATATAGAAATTGAGTACATTCCACATACTGAATTTAAAAAGAAAACAAATAACTCCCGCGCAGTAGTTCGCAGTGGAGAAACTATTCCTTATGCGAATATTATCTTAATATCAGGAGTTGATTTTTAAATGGCAAAACAAAAGGTTCTGGAAATGAAAAATATTACCAAGACATTTCCTGGTGTTAAAGCTTTAGATAAAGTTAATTTTTCTCTGGAAAAAGGTGAGGTCCATGCTCTTTTAGGAGAAAATGGAGCCGGAAAATCGACTCTGATGAAAGTTTTAAACGGTATTCATAAGCGTGATGAAGGAGAAATAATCGTAAAGGGTGAGCCTGTTGAGTTTGAAAATACTAAAGAAGCTCAAAATGCAGGGCTGGCAATTATTCATCAGGAATTGGAGTTAATACCTTATTTGAATGTAGCAGAAAATATATTCCTGGGAAGAGAAGAAAGAAACGGAGTCTTTATTAATTACAAAAAGCTCTATCAGCAAACAGAAGAAGTCCTTGATCTGCTTGGAGTAAACATTGATCCTCGAGCCCAGATAAAAGATTTAAATATCGGTAGTCAGCAGATGGTTGAGATCGCTAAAGCAGTATCACAGGATGCTGATATACTGGTTATGGATGAGCCTACTTCTTCTCTTACAAATCAAGAAATAGAAATTTTATTTGAACTAATTGAACGACTAAAAGAACAGGAAATAGCAATAGTTTATATTTCACACCGTTTGGAAGAAGTCTTTGAGATCTGTGATCGAGTTACTGTTTTAAGAGATGGCCAGTTTGTGGGGGAGGTTAAGACCTCAGAAACTAATGAAGATGAGTTAATTAAAATGATGGTTGGTAGAACCATTGAGGATCGCTTTCCGGAAATGAATTTTGCCCCTGCTGATGAAATTTTAAGAGTAAAAAATTTATCAGTACCTGATCAAATAGTTAATGCTTCTTTTTCCCTTAAAAAAGGAGAGATACTGGGAATTGCAGGTCTGATGGGTTCAGGAAGAACAGAACTTGCTAAAGCAATTTTTGGAGTTTTTAAAGAAAAAACTGGCGAGATTTTTTATCGGGGCAATAGATTGAAAATTGATTCTCCAGCGGACGCGATAGATAATGGAATTTATTACTTGAGTGAAGATCGGAAAGAAGAAGGACTGATCCTGGGTTTATCAGTTGCTGATAATATAAGTATTTCAGTTTTAAAAACAATTTTAAATGCAAATACATTTATAGATTCAGCAGCGGAAAAAGAACTGGCTGAAAAATATATCAAGGATTTGAATATCAAAACCCCTTCTGAAAAACAGCTGGTTAAAAACTTAAGTGGTGGAAATCAGCAGAAAGTTGTAATTTCAAAACTGCTCTCTACCAGACCTGAGGTAGTAATTTTTGATGAACCGACTCGGGGAATTGATGTTGGAGCTAAAAGAGAAATATACAATTTAATGCAGGATTTAATTGATGAAGGAGTGGCAGTGATTCTGATTTCTTCAGAACTGCCTGAGATTTTAAATTTAAGTAACAGAATTTTAGTAATGCACGAAAAAGAAATTATGGGAGAGCTGGATGCCGCTGAAGCTGATCAGGAAGCGATAATGAAGCTGGCAACCGGAAGGAGGAGTCAGTAAAGTGAATAATATTAGTGGTAGTATTAAAGATAAAAGTTTTTTAGAAATTTTAAATAAATTTAAAACAGGAATTGGGCTCTTAGTTTTGGTAATAGTCTTATCTTTTATGAGTCCTTACTTTTTAACAATTCCCAATCTGTTAAATGTAGTCCGACAGGTTTCTATTATTGCAGTGATTTCATTTGGAATGACCATGGTAATATTAACAGGAGGAATTGATCTTTCAGTTGGTTCAATGCTTGCTTTTTCAGGTGCTGTTGCCGCTGGAATGATGGTTAATTCTGGCCTTAATGTATTTCTGGCTATCTTAATCGGTCTGGCAGCAGGTACAGCGCTGGGGCTGTTTAATGGAATTGCAGTTGCCAAAGCGAAATTGCCAGCGTTTATTGTGACCCTGGCGATGATGACTGTAGCCAGAGGTTTTACTCTGATCTATACAAATGGTCGGCCAATTTCAGGTTTTGACGAAACATTTAGGTTTTTTGGTGCCGGCTATTTAGGTAGAATTCCAATTCCAGTTGTAATTATGTTTATTCTTCTAATAGTAATTTATATCTTATTAAAAAAGACACCTTTTGGTCGTTATATTTATGCTATTGGTGGCAATGAAACAGCAACTAAATTGTCCGGTATTAATACAGATAAAATTAAGATTGCAGTATATGCTCTTAATGGTTTTTTAGCAGCAGTAAGTGGTATTATTTTAACATCTCGTCTTAATTCAGCTCAGCCAATGGCTGGCGAAGGTTATGAGTTAGATGCGATCGCTGCCGTTGTACTTGGAGGAACCAGTCTCTCAGGAGGTAGTGGTGGTGTAATTGGGACCATTATTGGTGCCTTAATTATAGCGGTTTTAAATAATGGCTTAAATCTCTTAAATGTATCTTCATTTTATCAGTTAGTTGCTAAAGGTGCTGTTATTCTGCTTGCTGTCTTCCTGGATCGTAAGAGTCAGCAGCAGTAATAATATAGATTAAGAAAAATACTTCAAACAGGAGGTGAATTTTTCATCAGCTTCTTTTTGACAGGATTCATTAAAAGAATTAAATTCAAGGAGGAATAAAAAAATGAGAAAACTTATTGTAATTGCTTTATCTTTAATGTTGGTGGTAGGACTTTCTGCAGGTGTTGCAGCACAGGATATTAAATTGGGTCTGGCTATTTCTACTTTAAATAATCCTTTCTTTGTTGATCTAAAAGATGGTGCAGAATCTATGGCAGCAGAAATGGGAGTAGAAATTTTAACTGTTGATGCTCAAAATGATGCTGCAAGTCAGTTGAGCAGTGTTGAGGATTTATTAATTAAGCAGATTGATGTTTTAATTGTTAATCCAGTTGATGGAAATGCTGTTGTTTCTGCAATTACAGCCGCCCAGGATGCAGGTGTACCTGTAATTACAGTTGACCGTGCAGCTGAAGGTATCGATGTTACAAGTCACATTGCTTCTGATAATGTTGCTGGTGGAGAAATGGCTGGAGACTTCATTGCCAAGCAATTAGGCGAAAAAGGTAAAGTTGTAGAACTACAGGGTATTCCTGGAACCTCTGCTGCAAGAGATAGAGGTAAAGGATTTAATCAGGCTATGGATAAGTATTCTGGCATGGAAGTTATCGCAAGACAACCTGCTGGTTTTGACCGTGCAGAAGGTATGACAGTTATGGAAAATATTCTGCAGGGTAATCCAGAAATCGACGCGGTATTTGCTCATAATGATAACATGGCTTTAGGTGCAATGGAAGCAATTGCAGCAGCCGGTCGTTCTGATGAGATCATGATTGTTGGTTTTGATGCTATTGATGATGCAAGAGAAGCTGTAAAAGAAGGAAATATGGCAGCAACTGTTGCTCAAAAGCCAGGTTTAATGGGAGAAATGGCAGTAGAAACAGCAGTTAAAGTAGCAAATGGAGAAGAAGTTGACGAATATACTCCAGTACCTCTAGAGTTAATTACTGAGTAAAAATTAATATTAGTTTTAACTTTAGTTATTAATTTCAATGGATATGCAGAGTAAATAGCTAATAGTTAAATTAAGGCCCTTCTTCATTTTAAAATGAAGAAGGGCCTTTTAAAGTATTAGATTAAATTATTTAATTTTGTGCAGATTTTTAAATGACTTAACAATATTGCGCATTAAAACCTGATTGGTAACTGTTCCAACTCCGCCGGGAACAGGGGTGATACTTTTAACTTTTTCTGCAGCTGAATTATAGTCAACATCTCCCAGTAATTTTCCTTCGACAAAGTTTGTACCAACATCGATAACAACAGAATCTTCATTTAACATTTCACCTTTAATCATTTCAGCTCTACCCACTGCTGCTACAACAATATCTGCATTTTTTAATTCCCATTTTAAATCTCTGGTACGGGAGTGGCACATTGTTACCGTTGCGTGTTTTTGTTGAAGTAAAATTGAGACCGGTTTGCCTACTATATTGCTTCTACCAACAACTACAGCTCGCTGGCCTTTAATGGGGATATCATAATAATCAAGAATCTCCATACAGGCTTCGGCAGTAGCTGGATTTAAAGTTTCTAATCCAACAAAAAGTTTACCCAGAGAAGCAGAAGTTATACCTTCAATATCTTTCTGGGGATTGATCATTTCCAGGCTATCTTTTAGTTCAATTGGAAGAGGCTGTTGAACCATAATAGAAGTTATTTTGTCATCTGCATTAGCAGCTTTGAGTCGAGCTTTAAAATCTTCTGGTTGATCTATAAACTGCTGGTACTCAAATTCAATTCCTATTGCCTCACAGTTTTTTTCAATCCTGTCCGCATATGCTTTACTGGCAGCATCTTCTCCGTACTGCAGCACAATAAGATGGGGAGCAGCACCTGTTTCAGATTTCAATTTTTTTACTTCCGTAATTAGACTTGCTTTAATTTCTGCTGCTAATTTTTTGCCGCTTAATTCTTGCATTCTGTCACTTCCTTTATTTAAATTAATAAAATTTAGTTTCAGTTAATCAAAATAATTAATTTGCAAGTTCAATAATTTCCTCTTTAAGGCGGGAACTTTCATCTTTTAATTTAAGATATTCTTTTTTGATATTGGATTTATATTCTTCATTATCAAGGCTTTTGAGATTGATTTTAACATTTGCTATTGCACTACCAACTGCTGCATCTCCTATGTATGCTGCTACTTCAAAGTCACTGGCCAACATTCTATTGCCTATTTCACTTATTTCCAGACTGAGGCGCATTAATCTGACAGCCTTTTTTGTCATATCCATTGAAAACTCTACTGCATCCTGACAGACTGAACGAACTTTTTCCTGGTCTCCAGCTTTATAACTGTCCAGAATATCAGATAAGATTTTGCTGTCTTGATCAATCATTAAAAGCATTTCTTTTTTTAATTCTTCGCTTTCTGCCAGAATTTCTTTGGCTTCTGCTTCAACTTCCTTATACTTTTCTTTTCCTATTGTCAGGTTGGCAATAAAGCTGATTAATGCAGCATTTAAGGCACCGCTTAACGCTGCTGCACTCCCTCCACCGGGAATAGAATTACTTGAACTTAAGTCCTCTAAAAATTCTTCTATAGTTTTTTGTCCATACATGCTAAAACTCCTCTCTTTTTAAGTAAGATTTTATAAATATTCTAAAAATTTAATCTGACTTAATTTAATTATATAAAACGATATGATTTTTAACAAGGTAAAATTTTTTGATATATATTTTGAAGTTAGGAGCTGACTATAATATAATTATCACAACCTGTCAAAATAATAAGAGGTTGGAGAAAAGAAAGTTGGGATATTATGCAGATCTTTTTTGAATTAAAAGAAAAAATTATTAGTTTTTTATTATATTACTATATTGAATTTGTTTATAAAACAAGTAAGATTGAAAAAATAGGCCGTTTAGATCTTTTAGAAGATAGCTGTAAAGATAAATTTATTATTTTTATTTGGCACGGAGATAGCTATTGTTATTATCCTTTTTTAGAAGGAAAGAAACTAAATATTATCACAACTAAAAATAAAAGAGGCGGGGTTATAAGCAGGATTAGCAGCCATTTTGGCTATGATGTTTTAAGACTACCTGATACTGGGGGGAATGGTGACTACATATTTAAAGTTAGAGATTTGATAAACAAAAAAACATATGCTAATCTTGTAATGTCAGTGGATGGTCCAACTGGGCCTCAGCATGAAATTAAAAATTTTGCCTTAATAATGGCTCTTTTTTCAAAGAGAAAGATTTTACCGGTAACTATTGAGGCTAAGCATAAAATAGAATTGAAGAAAAGATGGGACAAATTAAAGCTACCGCTTCCCTTTAATAGAATAAAGATAAAAGTAAATGATCCATTTAATCCAACTAAAAGTGACAGGAAAGAGAAGTTCATTACGATAAAAAAAGAAATTAAAAATGTTATGGAGTCCCAAATAGGTGATAATTAAATTTAGCTTTTAGAGCCCGGGCATCAGCATTAAGATAATAGCTGGCCCGGGTTGAAATTTTTAATAATCAAATTCTGCCCAGCTGGGATCAATTATTCGATTATCTTCATTTAGTGCATCCATTTTTTCTTTTGCTTCAGCAGGTAGCTCCCAATCAAAAAGATCAAAGTTACTTTCTAAATGTTCCCTTGAGCTCGCTTTGGGAATTGCTACTACATCTTTTTCAATTAGCCATTTAAGAGCCAGTTTAGAAGCTGACTTTTCATATTTATCAGCTAATGTTTTTATTATATCATTTTGGAAAACTTCTCCTCTGGCTAAAGGACTATAGGCTGTAAGAATGATCCCATTCTCCTGACAGAAATCAAGCAGATCTTTTTGATATAATGATGGATGGAATTCTACCTGATTGACTGTTATTAAGTCAGGATAAATTTTTATTGCATCTTTGAGATGATTTATGGTAAAGTTGCTAACACCAATATTGTGTGCCAGCCCTTCTGCTTTAACTTCTTTTAAAGCTTTTAAGCTTTCTTTTAGAGGTATTTTTTTATTGGGCCAGTGAATTAAAAGCAAATCCAGATATTCTATCTCTAATTCATCCAGAAATCTCTCTGCATCTGCCTTTATATCATCATAATGCAAATTTTCTGGCTTTATTTTAGAGGTTATAAATAGTTCTTTTCTGTCAATATTAGCTTTCTTAATTCCTCTACCAACAGCCTGATGATTGTCATAGCCGTCAGCAGTATCAATGTGATTATAACCGATATCCAAAGCTTCTTTAACTGACTTTGTACATTTTTCTCCTCTTAACTGCCAGGTTCCCAGACCTAAAAGTGGCATCTGATCCCCGGAATTTAATTCAACATATTTCATTTTATCAACCTCCAATTTTAATCTTAATTTATGCTTTAAATTAATTATAATCAAATTAAGAATTATTATCAACATTTATCAAGAAAAAAAGGAGATTTAGTAACTATGTTGAAATTAATTGTTAGAAGCATTTTGATTCTGCAGGAAAGGAAGTGTAGTTTTGAAATTTAAATTTTTACATAATATAGAAAATAAAATATACTTTATACCTTCAATTTATGCTATTGCAGCTACTCTGCTTTCAATTCTGGTAATATTTATTGAATATCAGTATACAGAGACCCTGGTAAATGTACTTCCATCTTATTTTTTCACTTCCTATGATCTATCAAAAACAATTTTATCAACTATAGCTGGCTCTTTATTTGCTATGATTACAGTTTCTTTTTCCACTATTATGGTAGTGCTGACTATGTATTCCTCACAATTTTCTCCAAGAACAATGCAAGATTTTCTAAAAAACAAAGTAACTTTAAAAGTGCTGGGTATTTTTATTGCAGGTTTTATTTATTCAATTTTAACTCTTCTTTTTATTGATGATAGCCTGCAGGGAAGTGGAGAATCTACAATTTTTTCTGCAATGATAGGTGTTATTGTAGCAATTGTCTGTCTGGGATATTTTGTTTATTTTATTCATCATGCTGCTAATTCTGTTCAGGTTAATTTATTAATAGAAAATCTTAAGGAAGAAGTTATAGAGATTGTTGATTCCATTGAGGCTAGAAATAATAGTAATGATCAGATTCGTAATGATCCTCCAGAGAATTTAAAAGAAAAGCTTGATCACAAATCATATGATGTTCACCCAAAGCAAAGTGGTTATATTCAGGTTATCTATGATATTGAGCTAACCAAGCTGGCAGATGAATATGACATAATAATTAGAGCTGAAAAAATGATTGGTGATTATGTAACTGAGAATACAATTGTTTTTAAATTCTGGCAGCTGAATCAGGAAGTGGAAGAGTTTGAGAAAGAGGAAATTGAAACCATCGAAAATAAAATTATTGATAATCTGGTAATCAATAATGAAAGAAGTAAAAAAAATGATATCGAATTTGGACTTTTAAAATTGACCGAAGTGGCCTTAAGAGCGATTTCTCCCGGTATTAATGATCCTAATACAGCTATTTTTTGTATCAATCAGCTGGGATGGGTTCTGTCCCGGATTGCAGTCGCCAATTTGGAAAATACTTATTATTATAATGATAAAGATGAGCTCTGTTTTATTTTAGAAGATATTTCTTTCTGGGATCTGCTTTATAAAACTTTTTATCAGTTAAGTCATTATGGTAATCAGGATGTATCTGTTGCTGGCTCAATAATTGATGCCCTGGTAATTATTGCAGAAGGTAGTCCTAAAGATATTAAAGAACAGGTCTGGAAATTTAGCCATTATATATTGGGAGGTTTTGATAAAAATGTACTGGAACAGGAAGACAAAAAATTCTTAAATCATAAAATTTATAGACTGGCAAAGGAGACTGGCAATAAAGAAGAAAGAGAAAAATATTTTCAGGTGGAAAGTTTTAAAATCAATTAGTAAGCTTTTAACTTAAAAACTAATTAATTATTGTTATGCTTATTTACAAAGATTAAAACATTAAATCAGAGGTGAGCTAAGAATGAAATTAAAGGGTAAAAATATTGCAATGTTAATTGGTCCGGGTTATGAGGATCTTGAATTCTGGGTTGTCTATATGCGAATGATAGAAGAAGGTGCCAGTGTAGATGTGATAGGGATGGAAAAAAATAAAGAATATAGCAGCAAACATGGCTGTCTGACTAAAAAGTCGGATTTTACTGCTGCAGAAGTATTAGATAAAGACTATGATGGAGTCTTAGTACCTGGTGGTTGGACACCAGATAAAATTAGAAGAGATAAAAATGTAGTTAAGCTGGTACGTCAGAATTATGAGAAAGGAAAAATAATTGGTTTAATTTGTCATGCCGGTCTGGTAGGAATATCTGCTGGTATAGTAAATGGTAAAGCTACTGGATCTGAGGGTATTAAAGATGATATTATTAATGCCGGAGGCCGCTGGGTTGACAAGCCAGCTTTTAGAGATGGAAACATAGTCTGGGGTAGAGTTGTTAAAGATATTCCAGCTTACTGCAGGGAACTGGTGGCAGCACTGGCTGATTAATTGTTTGGCAATTTAATTTGTAATTTAGATTTACTTCAAAATATATAAAGAGGTGATCATATGGCAGAAGAAGAGTTTTACAGACAGAAAGCAGTCGATATTTTAGATGATTTGAAAACATCAAAAAAAGGGCTGTCTCAGTCTGAAGCAGATAAAAGACTTGCCAGAGATGGCAAGAATGTACTGCAGGCAAAAGCAGATAAATCACTATTTAAAATTTTTTTAGAACAGTTTAAGGATGTTCTAGTAATTTTACTTTTAGTAGCTGCAGTTATGTCCTTTGCAATTGGAAGTTATCGTGATGGTACAATTATGGTTATTATTGCTGTAATTAATTCGGTTATAGGTTTTCGCCAGGAATATAAAGCAGAAAAGATTATGGATTCGTTAAATAAACTGGTTAAGTCTCCTTCTAAGGTTATCAGAGATGATCAGATTGGGGAAATTGCCCAGGAAGAGCTGGTTGTTGGAGATATTGTCAGTCTGGAAGAAGGAGATAAGATTCCAGCTGATTTAAGAATTATTGAGTCATTTAATTTAAGGACAAATGATGTTTCATTGACTGGAGAATCAATGCCTCAAGAAAAACAGTCCAATCATATTGAGGAAGAAAGGCCTCTTGCTGATAGAGATAATATGGCTTACTTAGGCACCACAGTAGCCTCTGGCTCAGCTAAAGGTGTTGTTGTTAGGACCGGTATGGAAACCGAAATGGGAAAAATTGCTTCTATGACACAGGAAGAAGATAAGTCTAAATCTCCTCTCCAGTCTGAGCTGCAGTCTGTAGCAAATAAGATTGCCACTTTTGCAGTAATTATTGCCCTTGCCTTATTTGGAGTTAGTATTTATCAGGGTTATGGATTAGATTTTGCTTTGATTTATGCTCTGGGGATAGCTGTTGCTGTTGTACCACAGGCTCTCCCAATGCAGGTAACAGTTGCTTTATCTCAGGGAGTTGATCGTCTGGCAGAAAAAAATGCGGTAGTTAAGAAACTTTCTTCTGCCGAAACTTTAGGCTCCACAAATGTAATCTGTACAGACAAAACCGGAACCCTGACCAAAAATGAGATGACAGTTAAAAAGGTGTTTTTTGATGGTAGTGAGTATCAAGTGACCGGACTTGGTTATGAGCCAGAAGGAGAATTAATAGGTGAAGATGGGGATCCTTTAACTGAAGAAGAGATTGCAGAAATGGAGATTATTTTTGATGCTGCAACCATGGCTTCTAATGCTGAGATTCATGAGCCAGATGAGGAGCATCCTGGTTGGTATGCAATTGGTGATCCAACAGAAGCGGCTTTAATTACTCTTTCAACTAAACTTGGTACCCGTTCTCCTACTGAAGATGAAGATAATCCTGAGTTACATGAGTTTAGTTTTGATTCTGATCGCAAAAGAATGAGCTCAATCAGACAATTCGAAGATGGCAATTATCTTAAGATGAAGGGTGCCTTAGGAAGTGTACTTTCTATTTCCAAACATATCTTAAAAAATGGTGACGTAGTAGAAATAACTGAGGAAGATAAAGAAAGATTAAATAAATTAAATGAAAAATATTCTAAAGATGCAATGCGGGTACTGGCAATAGCCTATCGTAAATTAGAAGATGATGAAACAGATTATGTATTAGAAGAGATTGAAAAAGATGTTATCTTTTTAGGTCTGGTTGCTATGATTGATCCACCGAAAGAAGGTGTTAAAGAGGCTATTCAGGAATCTCATGCTGCGCATATTGATACCTATATCATGACTGGTGATCACGCAATTACAGCCCAAGCAGTAGGAAAAGAAATAAGTCTTTCTGTTGATGAAAATGAGGTGCCTGTATTTACCAGTGAAGATTTAGAAGCAATGAGCGAAGATGTTCTGCAGGAGAAAATGGAACAAAATGAATCTCTAATATTTTCCAGAGTTTCTCCGGAAGATAAATTAAGGATTGTTAAAAATCTAAAAGAGCAGCAGAAAATTGTTGCGGTTACTGGAGATGGAGTAAATGATGCACCGGCACTAAAAAGTGCTCATATCGGAGTTGCTATGGGACAGATGGGGACAGATGTTTCTAAAGAGGCCTCGGAATTAATTTTGCTCGATGATAGCTATCCAACTTTAGTTTATGCAATTAAAGAGGGTAGAACAATTTACAATAATCTGAAGAAAACAGTAATTGCTTCTCTTACAACAAACGGAGCTGAACTAACAATTGTGCTGCTGGGTCTTTTAGCTGCAGCAATGCTGGGGACTCCAATCCCAATTTTAGCTATTCAGATACTTTCAATTGACCTTTTAGCTGAAATTTTACCACTGACAGCACTAACTTTTGATCCGGCTTCAGAACATTTAATGAAATCACCACCTCGTAAACAGGATGATCATATAGTTAATAAGAACAGTTTTAGTGAGATAATGTTTCTGGCTATTCTGATGGGGGGATTGGCTTTTACTAATTTCTATTTATTTATTAACGATCAGTCAGCCGCAGTTAGAGCGGGAACCCAAATCTATGCTCGAGCAACAACCATTTCATTTTTAACAATTGCTTTTTCTCAGTGGGTTAATATTATGTCCCGCAGATATGAATATAAGAGTATTTTTAACAAAAATTTCTTTAGCAATACCAAAATGCTTTATTCAATCTTAATCTCAATTGCCATGGTTTTATTAATTATTTATTCACCAGTCAATAGTTTTCTTGGTTTTGCAGGAGTTACCATAGCTGACTGGGGAAGAGTTGTAATTGCTGGAGGTATTTTCTTGATTGGTCATGAAGTTATCAAGTTTTTCAAAAGAAGAACTGAAACCGAATAAAAGATAATTTTAAAAGTAGATTATAATGGGGGTAAGCTAAATGTTTAATATTAAATTAAAAAGAGATGGCAAAGAAAATTTATATATCCAGATCTATGAGGCAATCAGGGCAGAAATTCTGGCAGATAAGTATACACCAGATACCAAGATGCCTTCAATTCGAAAGCTTGCTTCCCGGTTGAATGTTAATACAGAAACAGTTGTCAAGGCGTATGATCTTCTGGCAGTCGAAAATTTAATCTACAAAAAAGAAGGCAGTGGGAGTTATATAGCTCCTGCTGCAGCTTTAAAAAGCAACAGTGATGATCATCGCCTGAGAATTTTGAGTTCTAAAAAGTTTTCCGCTCCTAGCAAAATAATTGATTTCAGTGGGGCTGAAAATACAGGGGAATTTTTAGAAGAGTATTCCTGGGACTTAATTTTTGACCGTTTTTACTCAGAGTTTAAGGGGAATGTTTTTAGCAGTATTGCATCTGATAATTCTTATTTTAAATTTCTCCAGGACCAGTATTCAGATTTAAATAAAAATAAATTATTTTATAGTTCGGAAACAGGTTTAAGGGATATTATGAGTGAAATAGTTAGAGGTAAAAAGGAATTCCTTTTTACCAGAGAAAATAATATTTCAGTTTTTAATAATTTTTTTAATCTAGCAAGTATGGGTTCTGAAAAAAATAATTTTCAGATTGGTTTTGATTCGGAAGCTGAACTTAATTTTTATCTGAGCCCATCTGATTATGAGAGTTTAATGGATTACCTGGAAGAAAATAAAATTGATTATTTATTTATTAGTGATGAATCGACAGCTGATGGAGTGCTGGATTGGAGCCTTTCAAAGCTTAAATCACTGCTGGAATTGGCCCGAATGTTAAAATTCAAGCTAATTATTTTTGAGTATTTTGGATTTTATCAACAAAATCCTAAAATCAAAGAGTTATTAGATTCTAAATTTGCAGATCAAATAATTTTGATTCAGGGGCTTACAGAAAGAGTTTTTCCGGGCTTAAAAATGGGATTGGTTTATCTTAAAGAAAAAGATTTAAGCAGAGATAAGGGACTAAAAATTATTGATAAGTATTCTTTAACTAAATATTTGTCCCAAAACAGCTTTTCCGCAGGAGATAATTTAGTTTATAATCTGCTGAGTTATTATCTTAATAACGGTTATTTAAAAAAGAGACTTAAGTTATTAAAGCAGAGACTGAAAAACAAAAAGCTTTTACTGGCTGAAAATGTAAAAGAACATTTTCGGGGAGTGCAGGCTGTAGAAAACAATTCTCTGTTTTATCTAAAATTAGTCCTTAATCAATCAATAAATCAACATGATTTTAAAGTTTTTGCTGAGAAAAATTCTATTCTGCTTCCTCTATATTGGAATTTTGCCGCCAGAGATGAGAGCAGTCAATTAATTATTTCGCCGGCAACATTAAATCAGTTTTCAATTAAACAGGGAGTTATGGCTCTGGCAAAAGTATATTGGCAGTTTATCAGTTAAAAAATAACTTTATATTTTATAAATTTTTGATAAAATATAATTATAGAAAAGATACTTAAATTCTTTTTTAATATTTGTCTTAGTAGTAGTCAAGAAGTAGTGAGTAGTATATTTAAATTTAATAGGGGGTTAAAAAGATGACAGAAATTAAACTGGAAACTTTAAAGGATCTAATTCAATGTCAGGAGAGTCCCTGTGTTTCAATTTATATGTCAACTAAGGCGGTTCATAAAGGAGAATTTAAAAAGCTCGAAATTGAATTCAAAAATTTGCTGCAGGAAGTTGAAGAAAAATTAGAAGAGAACTGGGACTTCAAGCAGCGAGATGTTGATAAATTTCTAAATCAGGCTTACACTCTGGCTGCAGATAGTGCTTTCTGGCAGGAACAAAATGAAGGCCTGGCAGTATTTATTTCACCTGATAGATTTGAACATTACAAACTCGCAGTTGATACCTATGATAAATCTCATGTAAGTTACAGTTTTAATTTAAAACAGCTGATTGCAGAGTTAAAGGATAATCAGCAGTATTATTTGCTTGCTTTAAGCCCCAACCATAGTCAGCTGTATTTGGCTGATCGTAATAAAATAGAAGAAGTTAATGTAGAAGAAATGCCGGCTAATATTAAAGAATTTTTAAATTTAGATGAAGAGGCAGCAGAAAAATATCAGTCTGTTAATACAGCAGGAGGCTCATCGGTATTCCATGGACAGGGAGCAGCCTCAGATGATGATAATGAAGATTTGATCCACTATCTCAAAGAAATTGACAGGGTCATTAACAGAGAATTGAAAGACTCAAATAATTATTTAGTGGTAGCCGCTGATGACAGTGTCTTTTCCCTTTATAAAAATATAAATAATTATGATAATTTACTGGCAGCTAATTTAAGTGGTAACTCCAGACAGATGAACAAAAAAGAACTTCTTCAAAATAGCTGGCAGATTGTGGAACCGCATCTTCATGATTATTTAAATAAGGACAAGGAAAGATACCTTGAACTTCAGGCAACTGAAAAAACAGCCAGTAATTTAGAAGATATAGTTGAAGCTGCTCATTACAGTAAGATTGATATTCTCTTTTTAAATAAGAGAGCGGAAAAAGCCGGAGTTTTTGTTGAAGATGAGAACGAAATTAAGACAATGGGTAATAATAAAGACTATGATCTTTATAACTTTGCCGCAGTTGAGACACTTGTTAATGGTGGAGAAGTTTATCCTTTAGATAGTGAAGAAATGCCTGTTGAGAGTGATATAGCTGCTATTTTTAGATATTAGCTTATTTCTGAGCCGTTAAAAAAATAAAATTATTTTTAATAAGCACAGTCAATCTGCATCAGTTACCAGAGGTATATTTACTGGTGACTGATGCTTAATTTTATTTAAAAATGTAATATCTTCTAAATATCTAAATAATATACAGAAAAAATATTTAAATTGATAATAGAGTAAAATTATGATTAAATAGTTTTATATAATTTTATAGAAGGATAATCTAGTGGGAGGAATTTAAGGTGATAACAAAAACAAAGGAGAATAAGAGTGGTTTTAGTTTAAGTTTAAATTATAAGTTGATTTTTATTATGCTGGCAATTAGTTTAATTCCAATTACCTTACTGGGATATGTAATTACCAATCAGAGCAGTGAAGCACTTAGAGAGGCTAATTTTAATCAGTTAGATTCAATCCGGACAAATAAAGCCAATCAAATTGAGACTTTTTATAATGATATTAAGGGAGATGTGGAGGTTTTAAGTAGGACCCCGATTATAATTGATGCTTTTAATAATTTTAATAATGCTTTTTCATCCGGCGGCTCTGAGGGTGTAATGTATCAAATTTTTATCGAACAATTTGGTCCTTATTTTAATACATATGCAGAAGAAAATAACTATAATGATATATTTTTAATTAACCCGGAAGGGGATATTATTTTTTCTCAGTCTCAAAATAGTGATTTAGCTCAAAACTTAACTAAAGGAGATTTAGCAGATTCAAATCTGGCAGAGGCATATAAACAGGCAATACAGGGTAAAGTTTCGCTGGTAGACTATCAATATTACGCACCGGTAAACTCCCCGGCCCAATTTGTAGCAGCTCCGATACTGGAGAGTGAAAAAATAATTGGAGTAGCTGTTCTTCAGATTTCAACACAGCCGATTAACCGAATAATGGGAGGTGTTTCTGGACTGGGAGAGAGTGGAGAAACATATCTGGTTGGAGAAGAGAGGCTGATGCGTTCTAATTCTAGATTTACAGATTTAAATGAAATATTAAAAAAGGAAATTAACACCCTGGCTGTTAATCAGGCTTTAGCAGGTAATGAGGGGAGTCAAATTATTAAAGACTATCGGGGAGTAGAAGTTTTAAGTTCTTATTCTAACCTTGATATTAAAGAGATTGACTGGGCCATTATTGCTGAAATTGACAAAAATGAAGCGTTTGCGGAAATAAACTCTATGAATAATAATACTCTAATCATCATTTTAATTATAGCTCTCCTGGTAATTGTTATTGCATATTTTTTCTCTAGCAAAATAACTAGACCAATCGCGCAAGCAGTTGAAATGGCAGAAGAAATTTCCTCAGGAAATCTGGCTGTTGATAAAATTAAGATTAAATCTAATGATGAAATTGGGACCCTGGCAGTTTCTTTAAATAAGATGCTGGACAATTTAAAACTTATTATTGAAAATGTATCAGATATTGCTGCCGGCCTTTCGGTATCCAGTCAGGAACTATCTGCTTCTGGTGAAGAAGTTGCGGTTTCTGCAGATCAGGTAGGAGATTCTATTCAACAGGTAGCTTCTGGAGCTGAAGAACAGTCAGCTCAAGTTGAAGAAGCCAGCAGTATTATTAATCAATTGATTGATCAGATTTCAAAAATTAACAGTATTTCGGTTGATATGAATTCACAGGCGGATACTGTAATGAACAGTATAGAAAATGGGAGTAGTTCAATTAATAATTCGGTAGTACAGATTGAGAAAGTAAAGGATAATTCGGCTGAAGTCTCCAGTGGCATAAATGATCTGGGAAAACTTTCGGCAAAAATTGGAGAAATAGTGCAGTTGATTAATGGAATTGCAGAACAGACTAATTTACTTGCTTTAAACGCAGCCATAGAAGCGGCAAGAGCTGGTGAAGCTGGTAGAGGATTTTCGGTTGTAGCTGATGAAATCAGGGAACTTGCTGAAGAATCTTCGAATGCTACTGATCAAATTGGCTCTTTAATCAAGGAAATTCAAACTGGAGTAGAAAATGCAGTAGCCAAAATGAATACTACAGAAAAAGTAGTTAATAATAGTGTTAATGCAATTGATGAAACAGGTGATTCGTTCAGCAAAATCAATCAGGCGGCAGCAGAATTAAGGAGATTAATAGAAATTATTTCCAAAAAAGCAGAACAGGTTAATCAAAATAGTGAACTTGTTGATTCTACTATTTCAGAAATTGCATCTGTTAGTGAAGAAGCTGCCAGTAATTCCGAAGAGGTAGCTGCTGCCAGCGAAGAGCAGTCTGCATCTACTGCTGAAATCGTAAACGCTGCCGATCAACTCTCTGATATGGCTGATGAACTTAAAAAAGCCATTGATCAGTTTAATTTATAATCTTTGAGAAATCTCAGTTCCTGCTGCATAAGCAGTAGAAAATGCAGCCTGCAGATTGTAACCACCTGTATCACCATCAATGTCTAAAACTTCTCCTGCAGCAAAAAAGTTAGCAATAATTCTGGATTCCATAGTTTGGGGATTGATCTGACTGAGGTCAATCCCACCTCTGGTAACCATTGATCGATTAAAATCAGCAAGAGATTTAATCTTAAATTCCAGACTGGAAAACAATTCAACAATTTCTTTTCTTTCTTCTTTCTTTAAGTGAGCAGCATTCTGACTGCCATCAATATCTGCAAGTTCAAGTATTTTTTCAATCAACCTCTGGGCCAGCGGATATTTAATTAACAGATTAAGCAGGTTTAATCTGCCCTCTCTTCTAATTTTTTTGATTAAATTATCCTCTAATTCTTCTTTAGAATAATTTAAGAGCTTGATTTTGATAACATCACCCTGCTGCATATAACGCGAATAATTAATTATTCCGGGACCGGAGAGGCCTCTGTGGGTTAGCAGCAGATCATCTTTCCATCTTTTTAATAATTCATCATTCCTCCAGAGAGAAATTTCTTTATTTCTGAGCGAAATTCCACTCAGCATTTTAAATTTATAGTCTTTAATAATTACAGGTGCCAGAGCAGGGCGGGGTTCCACAATATTATGGCCTAGACTGCTGGCAATCTTAAAACCATCACCGGTTGATCCCGTTTTCGGGAATGATTTTCCACCTGCTGCAAGTAGAAAATATTTACTTTTAAGAGTTTGAGCTATAGTTTTAATTTCAAAAAATTTATTTTTTTGCCTAATCTTTTTTATTTCTGAATTATAGATTATTTCGATATTTCTATTTTTTATTTCTTTTAATAAAACATTTAAAATATCTGAAGCCTGATTTGACTTAGGGAAAATCTTACCACCTCTGGCTGTTTCAAAATTAATTCCTCTATCTTTAAAAAATTGCATTAGCTTTTGATTATCAAAGGTATAAAGGGCCCCCAGAAGGAAATTATGGTTTTCTCCATAATGATCAAAAAACTGAGCAATATCTCCTTCATGGGTCAAATTGCACTGTCCGGAGCCGCTGATCAAAAGTTTTTTGCCGGCACTGGAGTTTTTTTCTAAGATTATGATTTTTTTATTTTCATTATTTTCTGCAGCCTGAATGGCAGCAAATAGTCCTGCTGGTCCAGCACCTGCAATAATTAAATCAGCTTTCATTTTTTCATTCCTCCGTATTTATGATTTTGTGCTTCGAGATAAAAATATAAGATTACCTGATTTTAATAGAGTTTAGTTATGCCTGTCTTCATTCTGGATTTTTTAGTACTTTTACAAGAAGAGCAGTCAATTAATCTATTTAAAAACTAAAAAAATCTCCTAAAAAGGAGACTTAAAATAGTGTTATAAGTGTTGATATGTATTAAACTGGTGCCGAAGGTGGGACTCGAACCCACACGTCCGTGAGGACAACGGATTTTGAATCCGTCCTGCTTAAAAATAACACCAATTACAAGATCATAGCCTTCTCAAGAATCCCGTTATATCAGTCATTATAAAATTTTACCAAGTCATCCTATGGTTTAGATGTCATATATTACCAGCCATTACCAACCCTTTCGGCAGGATTGGCAGGATTTTAGACTCTAAATGTCAGTAAAATAATTATAATTGAATGGGATTCTAAATGCAAATTAAATTCTAATTATATTACTCTATAAATCTGTGAGGAGGCTATAAAATTAAAACAAAATAAAGGAGATAAGATAATGAGACTATATAAAAATTCAAAAAATTATGAATATGCTGATGTTATCAATTTTAAATCTGAAAATGAAATGGAAGATATTTTATTTTCGAATGAAGATTTAAATAAAATTGTTGAAGAAGAACTTTTAATTGTTGGTAGACAGATACAAGTTGAAAATTATTTAGATACTATTGATATTTTAGCAATTGATAAAGAAGGAAAAATGGTTATCATAGAGCTTAAATCCTCGTTTACCTCTTATGGTACTGATGCAGATTTTCAGACAGTTAAATATGCAGCGATTGTTAGTAAATGGGATATTTCTGACATAAAGGAACTATATGAAGATTGTTATTATAAACTGATCAATAAGCATGTAAACTTTGAAAAGAAATTAGATGCTTTTCTCGATGTGGACATCAGCTATATAAACAATGATCAGCGAATTATTCTAATTGGAACAGGTGATAATGAAAAATTGAATCTTGCTTGTTCATGGATGAGATGTAAGAATATCGATGTGAAGATAGTACCAATTTTGAGATATGAAGATGAATCTTTGGAGGTGCTAGAGGATAGGTCTTTTGAAGATTTTTCTGTTAATAAACCTATATTAAATAGTCAGTATTCAGTCGAATATCATGTGCAGAAGGGGGATTTGCAGACACAAGAAGTTGCTAAAGCATATATTCAAGCATTACAGGAGATTCATCATTTTGATTATCCTGTTGCTAATCAGTCATATATTGTTTTTAAGACAGATGGAACGAATATTATCAAAATGTGGGTAAATAAAAAGACAATTAAAGTTGATTTTTTAAAAGGTTTTGGCAAAATAGCTCGAAGAAATAAAGTTGAAGATTTAGTTAGAGAAGATGTCGGATTTTCAATTGCTGATAAGATAAATTATGGTGATGAAGGTCATATTCAAGTATTTTAATATTATTCTAATTAAGAGAACTAGATTTTTGAAAAAGTATTTATAAATAAATCCAGGCATGGAACATAATATACTCCATACCTGGATTTTTTAGTCCCAGAATAAAAATTGATTTATTTCTTCAGATTGATTGTTTTCTGCATTATAATCTGGTACAGCTTCTAGCTCATCAATTAGAGAAAAATTAGTTATATACATTTTATCCTTATAAAATTTAAGATTAGTTCTTCCTGTTTTTCCGTCTCTAGATTTCCCAAAATTAACTTCAAGTAAGTTATCATCTTCAAAATTAGATTTTTCTTTTTCTGATTTTCCATAATCTTCACGGTCAAGTATTATCACAAAATCTCCAATTTGTTCAGCAATACCACTATATTTGATACTGTCAATACCAGGTTTTTCATCCTTTTTTCCCTGTCTTTTCAATTGAACTATTACATTAAGAGCCTGATCATATTTGCGAGCAACTTCATTTCGTAACTCCATGAATGCTTTTCTAAAGAAAGTTGTTAGATCAGTTCCATTTCCGTCTAATTCGTGCATATGATCGATGTGAATTATTTCAACTCTATCATCCTGGGTTGCTAGATGAGTTAATTTAGCTTTTAATTTATACAACGAACTATAATCTGACAGGTCTATTACATGTTGAGCAAATCGATTTTTGATAAAATCAAATAATATTTGTTCTCTAGTTTCACTATTTTTTGCATCTAAATTAAAGCCACCATCTTTCCAGTCAGACAAACTAATTTTTTTCCCATAATTATTTAAGTGGTTTGAGTGAATTGTCAATAGTCGCTGGAGAATCTGTTCTTTAGTGCTTTCTAAGGTAACATATTTTACATTATGACTATTCAAAATCTGGCGGTAGAAGATATTTAGTGCAAATGCAGTTTTTCCGACACTTGGTCTAGCAGCTGTAAAGATTAATTCACCATTCCGAAAGCCATCATCAAGGAACTCATTATCGATATCTGCTAAATAGGTAGGAATTAATACTGAATTTCCAGATTTTCTTTTTTTCAATAGCCTATCCATAATATCTTTAGTGTTTTCACTCAACTTTTTAACTTCTTCCGATTTAAGAGTAGATTCCAAAAGAGAATTCAAGAAACCATCTGGTAGTTCTTCATTATTATTTTGCAGCTGTTCTAATTTTGTACCCAATTTATGATATTCTTTCATTACATTATTTAGTCTAATTTTCTTCTTTAACTCTAAAATAAAATATTCTAATGACTTTTCCTGAACTTCAAAATATATGTCAGAATCATTTATTAGACCATATCTTTTCTGGATTTCTACAAGAATTTTTGAGTCAAGTAGTTGGTTCTCATTTTCTAATTTAACATAATGTTTTTTTAACTCAGAGGTGTCATTATTCCTAAGATAAAACTTCTTTAGCTTTTCTGAAAGTTTAACAAAATCATTTTTTAAATTAACATCATTTAATAGATCTGCTGGTTTAATTTTTTGTCCATGTTTATTGAAAAAACTTTGGGCATAGGATATAACACGAAAATCAATTCCTGCTCCAAAATCGCTAACATGCAGTTCTTCATTAACAAGGTGAAGATTTCTACTATCATTAGCGGCTAATACTTTACCAATTATAATTCTTCTTAACTTAATTTTTTCCACTAACATCTTTCCCTTCTATTTTTGATTTGAGCCGACTATTTGAATGAATCCGTCTATCTTTTCCGAGAAATTCAACAGAGTCATAACTACCAAGTATTGAAATAATTTCGTCTTCATCACTATTAATTTTCTTAACAATTTCTGACATAGAGTTATTACTGGTGATAATAGTGATGTATGATTGGCTATCGCGATATTTTAACAAAAGATCTATAGTTTCGTGCTGCCAGTCGGCATAATGACGGAAAAACTCATCAATTACGAGGATCGGAATTTTTTTGATTTTTTGTAGCTTAGCAGCTATTTCTGCTTTTTGCTCAAAACTTCCATTCCAGCTTTGCTTATATTCAAGCAGCATGTTAGATAAATCAATAAAACCTATTTTTTTGCGGTCTTCTTTTTCCAACTCAAATAACAATTTCTTCATTATTGTTACAGCAGTAAGAGTTTTCCCATTTCCCTTTTTGCCTACAAAGAATATTCCGTAATTTTCGTCATTCTTCCAGGCATCTAAAATGACCGAATAGATATCTTCAAATTTAACTTCACTGTCTGCAAATTTCAAATTCAGTACTTCTTTTTTAAGTTTCTTTCCCCAAAGGTTTTGGGGAATATTACTTGCTCTAAACCAGTTCCTCCAATAAGCGTTATATTCATTTTTCTTTTTCAATTTAATTCATCCTTTCTAATTTATTGTTTTTCAAATTTTCCATCTTTCAGATATTGCTCATATTTCTTTCCATACTTTCTTTTTAGTTCTTTTTTGGTGCAGATTTTGTTTTCTATTAAATCGTAGTAAACTTCTTCCGCTGGATCTTCTGATGGATCATTAGTTTTAGTTTTGATAGATATCAGGGGGAGGGTATAAACACTCTTTTTTCCCTCTTGATGTTCGACTTCAAGCAATTCTAATTCAGCAATCTTTTTTAAGTGCCTGCGGGCAGAAGAGATACTAAGATTAAGTACCTGGGCGACTTCTGCAGCTGAAATTTTTATTTCTCTCACCCCATATCCATCACTAGAATTATAGTTAGGTTTTCTATATAATTCGAAAAGCAGATATATAAATGTTTTAAAACCTGAAGATTTACCTGCTTTAAGAAGCCAATTATAATAACCAGCTAGGGGAATATTGCGGAAATCATCATTTTGTTGAAATGGGTATTCAATATGACAATTATTTCTCTTGCCAGTTATTTTTATTAATCCCAGCTCCTGAAGTCTCTCCAAGCTTTTTGAGTTATAATGAGAAGAGATCTTAACAGAAACATTTCTGTCTTTTTCTTTTGGAACAGATACCGTATTAAGCTGGTTAGCAGGGAATGAAAATTCTTGGTTCTCCTTATTCTGGATCCAAATATTAAATAATAGCATCATTTCTTTTTGAGTTAATGACCAGAACTTAGATAAATTTCTCGTTTCTAATCGAAAATATAGCTTATATTTTTTTCTAGCTAATGGATCAGGATATTTTAGTTTTTCTGACATAAAATAAAAAAGCACCACCTTTTTGAGTTAGTTAACCTAAAAGTGGTGTGATTGATAGTTTAGTAGATTGCTTAGCATGAATGTAATGGCTGAATTTTTAGTTGATAGTTTGGCTGATTTAGGTATTTAATTTTTAGTATAATTAAATTATATCACTAATTTTTATTAATGTCAATAATTTCCAAAGAAAAAATTTCCATCTAATTTCTTTACTTAGCTAAAGCAATTGAATGAGTAGGGTTAAGCATTTATTAAGCAAATTAATAGAGAGGGTCAAAGAGTTAAAGCTAGTCAGTGAATAGGGTTAAGCAAATTAATGATAGGGGTTAAATTGCTTTTAAAGCTGTTGGAACGGCGTTTATGAGGTTTCTATATGGTTTATGGTTTTAAAGAATATGGTATTAATTAATATAGTAGAGTTAATTATTTTAAAAAATTAATTTTTGAATTTAAGCTAACTGGTAACTTATCAATAATATTATTAGATGATTATGTAGAATTATGTAATTTAATGTCGCAAAATTATTCTATTAAAGGAATAATCCTGTATTTGTAGAAGATAATAATTAGAAGATAAATGACAGATTTCTTTATTTAAAGATAAGTAATCTATTAATTAGGAATTAGTAAAATTATTATTTTTAGGTTTCCCAAATATCAACTTTCAAATAATAATTCATAACGAATATTTGGGTCATCTAATAAATAACTCTAATCATAGAGTTTGATTTATTAGTTAATATTTTATTTTTGAATACCGATTATATTCAGGAGGAATGAATATGGAATTTAAAGTTGGAAATTATTATTTGGCCAAGGAATATAAAGACTGTGGTTACAGTTTCCCAAGTGGAAAATATAAGCTTAAGGCTATTAATGATGCGTTCCCAAATAAGCCTATCATTAATGATGACGAATTAATTGTAGCTAAAGAAATCTGGTTAGAAGGTGTAATGGAAACTGATCAATTTGATACGGATAGAAAAGGTAATTGGTATTTTTGGGAATTTCCCGAGAATACAGAAGGAATTGAATATATGTGGATTCCTGAGTCAGTTGTAGAAGAAGTTTTTATGCCTATTAATAATTAAAAAATATATAAATGGAGTGAGTGATTTGGCTGATAATCAGAGTGAATTACATAATAGAGTTGAAACAGTAATTGCAGATATAAAAAATACTGTTGATGATAAAGGAACAACTTATATGAAGTTTAAGACGCTTCTAGGCAAATTAGATTATGAAAGAAGAAGTAGTAAGGTTATGGAGTTAATTGTGGGCTATATAGGAGAAAATGATCTCGTTACTGTAAAAAATAGCAGGACTAAGAAAGAAATTAATTGGGATGAGATTGACTATAATGATAATATTACTTTCAAATCGAAAAGTGAATTTTATAATGATAATTCTGGCAAAGTAAAGGTTTCAAATTCAAAAAGCCCATATAACTTATATTTGCATCAGCAGGATGCCATAAAAGAAATGAATAAAATTTATAATAATAAAGGTTATTTTTCAGGAATCTTGGCTATTCCTACTGGTGGAGGGAAAACTTTGACCGCTATGCAGTGGTTATTAAAAAATGCAGTTGATCAAAATAAAAAAGTATTATGGATTGCCCATAGACATGAGCTATTAAATCAGGCATTTAATGCTCTGCATCAGAATGCTTATTCTGATCTAATAAAAAACAAAAAGGAATTCAGATATCATATGATTTCTGGACAGCATGATAGATCAGTAAATCTGAAGCCAAATGATGACTTTGTAATTGCGAGCAAGGACAGCTTATATTATAATACGGATTACTTAATTAATAATTGGCTGAATGATAATGAGGAAGTCTTTCTTGTTATTGATGAAGCCCATCATTCTGCTGCAAAAACTTATAGAAAAATTATTGATGCTGTTAAAGAAAATGTTAGCAAATCTTCAATTCTTGGTCTTACAGCAACACCATTCAGAACCTCCGAAGAGGAGCAGGGGTTATTAAAGAAAATTTTTAAAGATGATATACTGTTTAAGGTTGATTTAGAGCAGCTAATCAATAGGGGAATTCTTTCTGCTCCAATTTTTAAAGAATATAATACTCAATTAGATATTTACAAAGAACTAAATGATCAAGATATAAAAAATATTCAATCATTTGATTTAAAAGGTGATATTGCTGATAAGATTGCTCAAAGCAAGGAAAGAAATAAGCGTATAGTTGATCATTATTTAGAGAACAAAGATAAGTATGGAAAACTATTAGTTTTCACAATCGATATTTCTCATGCAATAGTTTTAAATCGATTATTCAATAGGAATGGAGTGTCTTCAGAATTCATTGTCTCAAGTATTAGAAATGAGCATGGAGTAACTATTTCTCAAGAGGATAATAATGAAAAGATGAAGAAATTTCGAAATGATGAAATTGATGTTCTGGTTAATGTTAATATACTTACAGAGGGGGTAGATCTCCCCAATGTAGAGACTGTATTTTTAACAAGGCCAACCATTTCAACTATTTTGATGACTCAAATGATTGGTAGAGCTCTTAGAGGAGTCAAAGCTGGAGGTACTGAAGAGGCCTATATAGTTAGTTTCATCGATGATTGGCGTGATAAAATTAACTGGGTAAACCCTGAAAAGTTATATCTTGAAGAAAATGTAGATTTTAATGATGATAGTAAAGAAAATAAAGAAAATCTTATTAAATTGGTTTCATTATATAGGAAATTATGCTTTTGCAGGAATGTGGATAACTTTGTAGAAGGATAAAAATATTATGAGCCCAAAACAAAGAGGAAAACGTATTAAAGTTAAAACAATATTGAATGATCACTGGGAAGAGTTTAAGATTAAACATCTTCCTGGCAGAGTGCCGGCTGATATGTTAAACCATGTAATTGATCAGGTAGAAAAATCAATGAAATGTGGTAATCCAGAAAATGGTTATGCTAAATATAAATGCTTGGACTGTGGTCAAGAGCATATCGTCAGCTTCAGTTGTAAAAGTAGATTCTGCTCCAGATGTGGTAAAGTCTATGTAGATAAATGGGTAGACAAACAGGTTGATATGATCTTAGATGTCAGCCACAGACATATGGTGTTTACAGTTCCTGAAGAGTTAAGAGGATATATTTACTGGCAGAGAGATATCATAAAAGAATTAAGTGATAAAGTAGCAGAATTAATTCAGCGATATATAGATAAAAAAGGTAAAATTCATGAATATGAGGCTGGAATAATAACAGTAGTTCATACCTTTGGCCGTGATATGAGCTTTAACCCTCATGTGCA